>CAMUZD010000097.1 GCA_947165115.1 uncultured Clostridia bacterium | reverse complement strand
GTTTTCCTGAAGCTTTTCGGGGCCGAAGGAAACCTTGCCGATGGGGCAGTGAATGATATTGGTCTTATCAAGACGATACTCAATTTTACCTGCTTTGGCTTCGGTAACTGCCTTGGCGACATCGGGGGTAACCGTGCCTGCCTTCGGGCTGGGCATCAGGCCGCGGGGGCCGAGAACCTTACCGAGACGACCAACAAGGCCCATCATGTTCGGAGCTGCGATTGCTACGTCGAAATCCATGAAGCCTTCGCCCTGGATTCTAGCGACGAGATCTTCAGCGCCGACTACTTCAGCGCCTGCCGCTTCTGCTGCATCGGCTTCGGGACCTTTTGCAAAAACAGCAACTCTGACGGTCTTACCGGTGCCGTTCGGAAGAACGACGGCGCCGCGGACCTGCTGATCGGCGTGACGTGAGTCAACACCGAGGCGTACGTGAACTTCTACTGTCTCATCAAATTTAGCATTGCCGGTTTTTACGGCAAGAGCAAGAGCATCTGCGGGATCATAGAGATTGTTTCTCTCGATGAGCTTTGCGCTCTCATTATATTTTTTTCCGTGTTTCATATTAGTTTTTCCTCCCAATCATGTGGTTAATCGGATTTTTCCTCCCACAGTCTGCAATCAATCAGCTACAGTGACGCCCATGCTGCGCGCAGTACCTGCTATCATGCTCATAGCGGACTCGATGCTGGCCGCATTAAGGTCTCTCATCTTTGTCTCTGCTATCTTGCGAATCTGTTCCTGTGTGATTGTTGCAACCTTGGTCTTGTTGGGAACGCCTGAACCGCTCTCAATTCCGCATGCCTTCTTGATAAGAACGGCGGCGGGCGGAGTCTTGGTGATAAAGCTGAATGTGCGGTCTGCATATACGGTGATGACTACGGGAATAATGAGGCCCATATCGTTCTTGGTGCGCTCATTGAATTCCTTTGTGAAAGCCATGATGTTAACACCGTGCTGACCGAGTGCGGGACCTACGGGCGGAGCCGGAGTGGCCTTGCCTGCAGGAATCTGTAACTTGATTAAGCCGACAACTTTCTGTGCCATAATAGTTAACCTCCAATATAATGTGGTGAATTGCGGAGCTCTTCGCTCCTCCCACGAAGCCTGTACAAAACCCGACTGCGCCTTATACGGCGCTGAATTTGAAAGGGAAATCCCTCAAATTACCGTGATTATTCGGCAAGTTCCACCTGATCGAGTTCAAGCTCGATAAGCGTATCTTTGCCAAAGAGTGCGGATACCATAACCTTGACCGAATTATTCTCAAGGTCAATATCCTGAACAACTCCCGAAAAGCCGTCAAACATATCGTCTATAATATTGACCGTGTCGCCGACATTATAGGATACCTCGATGACCTTCTTCTCGACTCCGAGCCTGATAACCTCTTCCTCGGTAAGGGGAATTGCTTTGTTTTCGGGACCGACAAAACCGGTAACGCCCCTGGTGTTCCTGATAAGCAGCCAGGTTTCGTCGCTCATCTTGGGCCTGTTATCCTGATCGGGGAACACGGCAACCTTGACGAGGACATATCCGGGGAAGAGTTTGCGCTCGATGTCTTTATCTTTCTCTGCATCGTGCACTATCTCGACCGGAATCTTTACCTCAAATATCTGGTCCTGCATTTTCCTGTTTTCAACAAGCTTTTCAATGTTGTTTTTAACGGAATTTTCGTAACCGGAGTAGGTATGGACTACATACCATCTTGTCTCAACAGACATCTTCAGCCCTCCCGCTTAACCTAAGAAGAAACTCTTTAAGGCAATAATCGCAGCGGTAGTGGTTTCTGTGTCGGATGAAGCTGATTTCTCGGCAACAGCCTGAGCCGCCTTCTTCAGAAGAGAAAGAAGAACGGAGAGAAGCTGGTCAACGCCGAAAATCGCCGCTCCGCAGATTGCGACAACCGCAAGAACTACGAGAGTTGATTTGAAAACGGTTTTTCCGTCGGGCCAGACAATCTTTTTGACTTCGCCCTTTACATCCTTGAAAAACTTCTTGATTGCTTTACCGGCTCTCTGGAACCAATTGCCGTTGGGATTAGCCGGCTTTTTGTCTTTTTTCTTTTCAGCGGCGGCAACCTTTTTTTCAGCTTCGGAAACCTGATTCTTAGCCATAGGTGAACCTCCTGCTTACTTGGACTCTCTGTGGAGAGTGTGCTTCTTGCAGAATCTGCAGTACTTGTTCATCTCAAGTCTGTCCGGTGAATTCTGCTTGTTTTTCATGGTGTTGTAGTTGCGCTGTTTGCACTCGGTGCAAGCAAGTGTAATCTTGACTCTCTTACCGTTAGCAGCCATGTGCGGCACCTCCATTTTCGGAATATTTGAGCTTTCATTTCAGCCTATCAGGAGCCGTATGAAGCTCAGGCCTCCCTCTGCATTTTTCATATTTGCAGGGCGCAAAAATAAAACCCTTGCGCAGAGGTATGGGTATCTTATCATAAACTCACACCAATGTCAAGGATTTTTTCTATAATATTATATATTAAATATTTATATACTATATATAGTGTCCACAGTCACCCGTCACACAATTTCGCCGTTTATAATCAGTTTATAGTTGCCGCGGAGTATCTGTTCAGCGAGTTCTTTAGTATCTTTTATCCTGCATGGAAATGCGAGACCGGATTTCCCCATCTCGTGCTCGGTGCGGTGATAATCGGCGCCGGAAATCTTATGAAGTCTGCTGTTTTTGAAATATTCCTGCGCCTGCGCGTTGTCTTCGGGAGTATTCTGATGGTTATAAATCTCAACGGCGTTGAAGTATTCGTCGCCGTCGTAATTATCGGGATCGGGAATATAATCTCTGTGCCTGAACGGATGCGCGGCGGCAATTACCCCTCCCTTTGAAATGACGAAATCTCTCATCTGGGCAATATTCATATCCCTGAATTCCGGAACAGCTGCAATTTCATCCGCATCAATGCCGTAAATCAGAACTTCCTTGCCCGGTCTGTAAAGCTCTTCGATGCCGAATATCACATCAAAACCCTTGCCGGCGGCGTATTCCTTCGCTCTGAGGTAATCATCCTCATAAGCTTTCACAAAATCGGCCCAGGGCTGATGGCGGTCAACACGGGTGTTTCCGTGATAGAAATGATTTGTGAACACAAGCCCGGAAAGCCCGGACTCAATGGCAATATCGACCGCCTGTTCCGCATTTATCACACCGCAGGCGGAGCATGCGCAGGTATGGGTATGCATCTCATGTTTATAAAGCATCGTTTCACTTCCTCCGGTATATTTTACTCTTTCGCAATCCTTTTTTCAATAAAAATACTGTTTTAATTCAAAAAGTCTGCTATAATATAAATATTAAGGTAAGTTTAAGGTTGCCATATTATGATTCATTCAGAAAAACTATAAGGGGTATTCAGATGAAACTTTTGCTTGCGGAGGATGAAACCGCCCTCAATGAGGCGATAACAGATATCCTCGTTTATCACAAATATCTTGTCGATTCCGTATTTGACGGCGCGGACGCTCTCGATTATGCCCGCCTCGGAGATTATGACGGAATAATCCTCGATATAATGATGCCGAAGAAAGACGGCCTTGAGGTGCTTTCAACACTTCGCAGAGAGGGAATAAAGACGCCTGTTCTGCTCCTGACTGCGAAATCCGAGATAGAGGACAGAATTGCGGGTCTCGATGCCGGAGCGGATGATTATCTGCCGAAGCCCTTCGCCATGGGCGAGTTGCTTGCGAGAATAAGGGCAATGCTCCGCCGCCGTGAGGATTTCACGCCCGATGTGCTGACTTTCGGCGATTTGACTCTCAATCGCGGGACATACGAGCTCGGAGCAAACGGGCAGACGCAGGTGCTGCCGAAAATTGAATTCCGTATGATGGAAATATTTATGCTCAACAAGGGTATCTTCGTTTCCGGCGACGATTTGCTCGCAAAGGTCTGGGGCTATGATTCCGATGCCGAAATCGGCACGGTGTGGGTATATATCTCCTATCTGCGCAAGCGCCTTTCCGCGCTCGGATCTGGGGTTGAAATATCCGCCAAAAGAAATGTCGGTTACACTCTGACGGAGGCAAATAATGATTAAAACTCTGAAACATAAATTTGTTAAAACCGCGATGACGGCGGTTACGGCTCTGCTCCTGCTGTTTATCGTTTCGGTTAACGCGTTCAACGTTTTCTTTACGGTCCGCCAGAATAATCAGAAGCTTGACGCGGTCAGCGGCGATATGTTCCGCCCGGATATGCGCCGTCAGGATGATGATTTTATCCCGGAATTGCCGGACGATGATGACGAAGATTCGGAGGATGACGATTTCAATGAGCGCAGAGAGCTCCCTAAGCATGCGCCGTTTTTCGGAATCAGCCGCGATGACGCAGAAGGCGCAAGGTTCTTCAAGGTCCATACCGATGAGAACGGGAGCATACTGTCGGTTGAAATTGACAGAATATCATCCGTAACCGAAGAAGAAGCAAGAGAATATGCGCTTTCCGTTATGAGTAACGGCAGAGAAAAGGGCAGGACCGGACACTTTCTGTATAAGGTGACTGAGGACTATTCACAGGGCAGGGTTCTCACTTTTCTTGACGTTTCATCGGATAACGGCAGAATAGCCACCGTGTTCATCGTTTCGCTCGGAGCGGGTATAATATGCTGGCTGATGATGCTCCTGCTTACAAGCAAGGTATCCGACCGCGCAATAAAGCCGATTGCAGAGAATATAGAGAGACAGAAGCAGTTCGTTTCGGATGCCGGTCACGAAATCAAGACCCCTCTCGCGGTTATCCGCGCGAACGCCGAGGCAATGGAGCTGTATAACGGCGAGAATAAATGGAGCAAAAACATAAAAGTCCAGGTTGACCGCATGACAGGGCTTATGCAGGAACTTCTTCAGCTCTCCAAATCAGACGAGGGAATTTCCGAATCGGCGCTTGAAACCGTTTCTCTGAGTGAACTGAGCGAGAGGATGACGCACGCATATAATGAACTTGCCGTTTCAAACGGTAAAAGCATCAAAGCCGAAATATCTCAGGGTTTAACCGCGGTTTCAAATATGAAACTGCTTGAGAGAATTATTGATATTCTGCTGGACAACGCAATAAAGTATTCATCTGAAAGCAGCGAGATAACATATACTCTCGCAGAGGGTAAAAAGCATTGCGAAATAAGGATTGAAAACGTTTGTGACGCTTTGCCCGATTGCGAACCGCAGAAGCTTTTTGACCGCTTTTACAGAGCCGATTCATCAAGAAATTCCGAGGGGTTCGGAATAGGTCTCTCAAGCGCTAAAGCCGCGGCCGAGGCGCTCGGCGGATCGCTTGAAGCGAAGTATAAGGATAATAACATAATAGAATTCATTTTGCAGATATAATTAAAAGCCGGCACGCAGCCGGCTTTGTTTATTTCATGAAGTTATAGAATGCAGATTTGATTTCGGCAGGGTTATCCGCGACTATGAGAACCGCATATCTCCCCGATGAAAAGACAAGTGCTTTTTCCAGCTTCGGCAGCTGCTCGGGGCCGTAGTTCCTGTAAAGAGTTTTCCTGTATTCAAGATGATTGTTCAGCGAAGCGACCGCTTCTGTAATATCGTTTTCGTTTTTCATGGCCACTACGGCGACCTCATCCGAGCTGACGCTGCCGTCTGCGGCAAAATTCATGAAGAACGCGTCAACTTTTGAGTAATCCATTTCGGAGAGATGACCGAATTTTTCCTCCGCATTATCATCGGCTGAGCTTACATAGGTCATTTCGCTGAAACCGGCATCAGCACACATGGCGGTTTTAAGATCATACATGCTGACGGTTTCTTTTTTATCCGTTACCCCGCATGAGGCCAGAGTCAGGAGAATCAGCAGAGCGGCGGAAAGGGAGAGAATAAGTCTTTTCATTATATCATCCCTTCGCATATGAGTAATAATAATCGGCATCGTAGTTTTCGTCAAACTCTATATACGGGAAATATTCGGAAATCGCGTTCTGCGCCGCCTCAAGCTGTTCATCATCAAGATTTGTTTCGCCGTCATCATTCATGAATACGCAGAGAACATATTTGCCGTCCTCATTCTTCGCCCAGAAATAATCATAGTAAACTCCGCTGTTTCCGTTCCAGGAAAGGCCGTTTACAATTGAATCAACTATGTATTTTGCCGATGCCTCGTCTTTTTCAGATATCTCCTTGCCGAAGGAGCAGCTGAAATGTTCGCTTTCGTCTTCAATATTCTTGCTGAACCATTCGGGGATTGAATAGATATCATCAATCACCTCGGCTTTGCTTATCAGCGGGTTATGTTTTACGCCCGTTGCGGCGGGGAATATCTCTCTGTTCCAGTCGTGGTTCTGCGCGCACATGTCATCATTCATATTGAATGAGCGTAGCTTGGAGCCTTCGGCATCCATATAGCAATCCACGTGATACCATTCGCCGTCGAGTTTGACGAGATTCCAGGAATGGCCGAGATCAGTGCTGTGGACGACTTTGCAGTCAAGGCCGAACATCTGCATAAAGAGACGGAAGGTAGTGGCATAGCCGACGCAGACAGCGCTGTGATATTTCAGAACGCCGTAAG
>CAMUZD010000096.1 GCA_947165115.1 uncultured Clostridia bacterium | reverse complement strand
CGCTATCGCGACTATATCGGTAACATTGGGAGAGAGCTTGATGAAAACGGGCTTTTTCGTGACTGCCTTAACCGCCCTCGTCACCTCGGCGGCACTTTCGGGATTTGTGCCGAAACTCATACCGCCCCCGTGAACATTCGGGCAGCTGACATTGACCTCAAGCCAGCCGACCTGCTCCTCTTTATCGAGCTTTTCACAGGTGTAAGCGTAGTCTTCGACCGAGAAGCCGCTGACATTCGCCATCACCTTTTTATTGAAAACCGCCTTCAGCTTCGGCAGTTCCTCGCTGATGACCTTATCAACGCCCGGATTCTGCAAACCGACCGCGTTTATCATTCCCGATGTGCATTCCGCGATTCGCGGTGTCGGATTCCCGAAGCGGGCATCCTTTGTGGTTCCCTTGAACGAAAACGTGCCGAGAATATTTATATCATAAAGCTCGGCGAATTCATAACCGAAGCCGAATGTTCCCGAGGCGGGAATGACGGGGTTATCAAGTTCAATTCCGCAGAGATTAACTTTTAATCTTTCCATATTATCTCCCCGCTTTCCATAACCGGGCCCTCTTTGCAGATTCGTTTATTGCCCGTGAGAGTTTTGCACGAGCAGCCCATACAAGCGCCGAAACCGCAGCCCATTCTCTCCTCAAAGCTGTACTGACCTTCGGTTTTGACAACCTTATTCAGCGCCCTGAACATCGGCTCGGGGCCGCAGGTATAAAAGAACGAATAATCAACTTCCGGAAGAGCATCGGTCACGAAGCCCTTTTTACCGTATGAGCCATCGGCGGTGACAATAATTGTTTCTGCGCCCGCCGCACTGAATTCATCTTCATAAAAGACATCGTCCTTCGTATTGAAGCCGAGTATCGCGGTGACTTTTTTACCCTCGGAAATCAGTTTCTTCGCGAGATTGAACATAGGAGGAACGCCGACTCCGCCGCCTATCAGGACGGGCTTATCGCCGCTCATAGAGGTATTGTAACCGTTGCCGAGCCCCGTGAGTATATCGAGAGTCTCGCCCTCTGTCATTTCCGCGAGCTTTTCGGTTCCCTTGCCGACAACCTTGTAAATCAGTGTAAGCTTTCCGCTCTCATAATCGCAGACGGAAATCGGTCTGCGCAGAAAGAATCCGTCAAGAGCAATGTTCACAAACTGACCGGGGGCTGTGATTTCATCAGTATTGCCCGCAAGAATCAGCTCATAAACATCCCTCGCGATTTTTTTATTTGATTTTATCGTGAAAATTTCCTGTTTCATATTACTTCAAAATCTCCGAATATACCGTTTTGCCTCTGCAGACCGTCAGCACGCATCTGCCGTAAACCTCATCGCCGTCAAACGGCGTCGCTCTGCCTTTTGAGAGGAATTTCTCCGAGTCTATTCTATAAGGCGTTGATACTTCAAACACAGTGAAATCATCGCCCGTATCTATCGAAAAACGCTTTTTGGGATTGTCGCAGAGCAGGTCTGCGAGCTTTTCTTCGCTTATGATTCCTGTTTTCACAAGCTTTGTCCAGAGCACGGGAAAAGCCGTCTCAAGACCGACAATACCCATCAAACTCCCCGCGAGTCCCTTTGATTTTTCCTCTGCGGAATGCGGGGCATGGTCGGTCGCAATCATATCGATTGTGCCGTCTTTTATTCCCTCAATCAGCGCCGCCTTATCCTCGGCTGAGCGCAGGGGCGGATTCATCTTGAATCTGCCGTCCTCAATCAGGTCATCCTCACAGAGAGCGAGGTAATGTGGGCCTGTTTCGCAGGTGATATTGACACCGCGCGCCTTGGCGTCTCTTATCAGAGCTACGCTCTCTTTGGTTGAAATATGGCAGACGTGATAGGCGCAACCCGTCTTTTCACACAGGGCTATATCCCTTTCAATCTGCTTATATTCGCTCGCGCTTGAAATTCCTTTATGACCGTGAGCCGCGGCATATCTGCCCTCATGAATATAACCACCGTTAAGGAGCGAATTATCCTCGCAGTGAGCGGCAATTATCCTGCCGAGAGCCTTCGCTTTAAGCATTGCGCTCTCCATCATTTCACCCGCCTGAACTCCTCTGCCGTCATCCGAGAAGCCGCAGACAAACGGGCTCATTTCATCCATATCCGAGAGAGCGGCGCCCTCTTCGTTTCTTGTTATCGTGCCGTAGGGAATCACGCGGACAGGTGATTTTTCCGCGGCGTCAAGCTCGATTTTAAGATTATCGAGGCAGTCGGGCGCGGGCTTCAGATTCGGCATCGGGCAGACTGCCGTATATCCGCCGTGAGCCGCTGCGGCAGAGCCTGTTTCAACTGTCTCCTTATAACAAAATCCCGGCTCTCTGAAATGAACGTGAACATCACAGAAACCGGGAAAAATAATATATTCTTTTTCAATTTCGGGCACGAATCCCGCAAGAGATAAATAGTCCAAGGCGAATTTTTCAATGCTCTTATACTTTTCGCTTACAACTCTGATCATTTTGCACTCCGTATGAATAAAATATTCTCTTGCTCATCCTTTTTATTTTATCATACGGAGCGCCCGGTTGTCAATATTTCAGGCAAATATCTTCGTCAGGGAATTGAACCAATAATAGACGACATTATAAATCATCGAGAGAAATTCATTGAGGCCGAGTTTTTTGAGAATTCCGCTGAGAACGGGGCCGATAAGTTTATTGAGAAGCGATTCGTGAACAGTGACATATCCGCCGTCGAAATCAACATCATCACCGTTCATCAGGGTATAGCTCTGGACTCTGTAGCCGGCGGGCGTGACGGTATCAAAGAGATAGGTGACCGTGATATCGACAAGCTTTTTGCTGACCGCGGGGATTTCGCCGGTGAAGGGAATCTCAACCGTCTCGCCGGGATTCAGCGTTTTCGGAGTTATCCTGAAATTCAGATCAAGGCCGTTTGCCGTTATCGAGGTTATTGTAACCTTTGCTTTATCGCAGCAGTTTTTGACAATCAGCGCGGTTGCGCCCTCGTCAATGTAGCCGGGCAGGCATCCCTTGAATTCGGTATATACGCTGAGCGCGGCGCTTTCGGAATCCCTGAACTGCGGGAAGCGCGGGTCGGAATAGACATCCTGTATCTTATCGTCAAGCACCGTCCGCATCATAAACTCGAACACATGCGGATCGTAAATCATCATGCCGTGGAACATTCCCTCGACAAACCAGGTGTTGTCGGGAAGATAGGCGGTTGAAGCGTCGACGGTCATAGCGGGGTTGACCTTATATTTGCCGCCGCATTCGTTGACCTGAGTGTAACCGTCGGCAAATCTCGAGCCGAGCGGGGCGCAGGTGGCGCCGGTTGAGCTCAGGGTGGTGATGATGCCGTCCGAATTCTCGGCAAGACCGGTGACTATCGACTGACCTGTGCCTGCTACGATGTTTATGTTCATGCCGTTTTCGCGGCAGGAGGTGAATGCCTCGCGGACCTTTGGCTGAATTTCATAATGGTATCTGTCGGAAACCTCAATAAGCCCCGCGTTTGCTTCGGTATCAAGGCGGAGAGCCTTTGCCTCCTCATATCTGTCGGCGGGAACGAAATCCCAGATGCTTCCCCAGTTGCCGATAACTTCAAGCACATAGGGAATCAACTTATTGCAGATCTCAGCGAGGAAACCGAGCTGCTGCGCCGTGAGGAGCCAGTCATAATCCGCCTCCACAGCGTTGCCGTATTCAATGAATCTCGCGATGCAGTCCTCGTCGAGGTGGACGTCGCCCATCAGCGCGTCAAACGCAAAACCCGCGCCCGAGATTGCGGGGACGGCAAGCGTAGCATTGACTATATCGTTCTTTTCGCCGTGAAGCGCGAGGTAGGTCGAGACTGTCTGACCGCCGTGGCTGATAGCAATAATATTGACCTTGTCCTTGCCCGTATATTCCTTGACGGATTCAATGAATTCATCGAGCTGCTCCGCGCAGAATTCACTGCCCATGCGGAAATCATCGGTGAAATTATAAATATTCTCATAGCCGGTGTATTTTGCAATCTCCGCGGCAATTTTCGGCTCGCTGCAGTAGCCGCCCTCGGGGTGGCGCTCAAGAATCGCGGCGTAGCTCATATCCTCAGCGCTCGTGTAGTATCTCTCGAGAGGATGAACGCTTGAGCCGTCGGGATTGCAGGGAAGCTCGGCGCACATTTCGATTATACCCTCACCGATATATTTCGCGATTTTATCGGCGTTGCCGACAGTCATCGCGCCGAGCGAGATGCCGAGATCGGCTATACTCTCGAGCACCATCGGGCCGATTTTGCCGAAATCCAGACCCCATGCCTGCTTGCCGGTTTCGGTATCATACATAAATGACGAGCTGTAACCGGGCACGAGAATTACCGGGTAGCCGTTGTATTCGATATCATCCTGTTTCGCGCTCGCCGCGAGAGAGCAGACCGAAAACGCGATAATTACGCTGAAAATTACGCAGAGGACTTTTTTCATTTTTTCAACCCCAATCGGATATTTATCTTATCCCGTTTATTATATCACAAATTCTGCGCCGGGCTTTATTATTTTTATTTTTGTAAACATTTCACAAACGAACCGGGGCTTATTTATAAAAAATCACCGTGTTTTTATGCCTGCGATATTGAAAATACGCCCCGCGGGTGATAGAATGATTGCAGAAGGAGAGATTATGATATGAAACTTGTCACTATAATTCTCAATAAAACCGAATGCCTCGACGAACTGCTCGAAACATTCAGGGATAATAATCTGCCCGGCGCGACGATAATCGACAGCAAGGGCATGATTCAGGAGCTGAACGACAGCAACGACGTCCGCATCGTCGGCTCTCTGCGCGGCTTATTCACGCCCGAACATAACGAAAACAAAACGATTCTCATGGTCGCACGCGACGAGGATATCAAGGTCATTTCCCGCATTCTCAATGAGGCGACAGGCGGCCTGAGCAAGCCCGACACGGGCATTATGTTTACCCTGCCGATAGATTATCTGGAGGGAATGGCTCACTGATGTTTGACTTGGCAAATATAATTAAACTCAACACCTTCACCGACCTTGCGCTGATGATATTCTGCGGAATGGCGATGGGGCGGCTGGTAAAAAGAATCAAACTGCCGAATGTCACGGGTTATCTCGTTGCAGGTCTGATTCTGGGGCCGTCCATTCTCGGTCTGCTGAGTGAAGGCTTTCTTGATAAGATTTCAATAATATCCGACTGCGCGCTCGGATTTATCGCTTTCTCAATAGGCAACGAATTCAAGCTCTCCTATTTTAAGCGCGTGGGTATCACACCGATAATGATTGCGATTCTTGAATCGCTCTTCGCGGTCGGAATCGTGGCTGCAGTGCTGATTCCCGTGACAGGCAATCTCAGATTTTCGCTCGTACTCTCGTCCATCGCGGCGGCAACAGCTCCTGCGGCGACGATTATGGTAATCAAGCAATACAGGGCGAAAGGTCCGGTGACCGAGACTCTGCTCTCGGTAGTCGCTCTTGATGACGCGACCGCGCTGATTATGTATTCGCTCGCCACCGCGGCGGCCGCGGCAATTTCCGGCAAAAGCGCCTCGACATCTCAACTTATCCTCTCACCTGCGATTGAGATTTTCGGCGCGATTGCGGCGGGCGCAGTTCTCGGCTTCATCTTCCTGCTTCCGCTCAAATTTTTCAAGAAGACCGGAAACAGAACCGCTCTGACAGTCGGATTCATCTTCCTCGGACTCGGGCTCTCACAACTCTGCGGATTCTCCTCACTGCTGCTGTGTATGTCGCTCGGCGCGATAATCGCGAATTTCTCCTCGGATGTCAATAAGCTTATGGATATTTCGGATAATATCACGCCCCCCGTATTTATGCTGTTCTTTGTCGCTTCGGGCGCAGGTCTTAATATTAAAGTCCTGCCGACGGTCGGTATAGTCGGCGCGATATATATAGTATTCAGAGTAATCGGTAAGATGCTGGGCACAACTCTCGGCGCGGTAATCTGCAAGGCGGATGCGAACATCAAAAAATATCTCGGCCCCGCGCTTATGCCTCAGGCGGGTGTCGCTATAGGTCTCTCGCTCGTCGCCGGGCTGACATTCCCCGAATACGCCTCTCAGATACGCGCGGTAATCCTCTGCGGCACGCTCATATATGAGCTTGTAGGTCCCGGCGTTGCCAAAGCCTGCCTCAAAAAAGCCGGCGAAATCAAAGAGAGATAAAAGCAATAATAAAAGAAAAACCCGCAAGGCGAATTTACCTTGCGGGTTTCTTAATTATTTGTCTGTTTGTTTTTCGCTGAAGTACTCCGGTTATCAGTCTTCGTCTTTCTTGGTCTTGACTACTGCTACGGTGCCAGCAAGAAGAGCGAGAACTGCGATTGCGGGAACAGCGATGCTGCTGCCGGTGTTGGGAACTCTGCTGCTTACGGGAGCCGCCTTCTTGGTGGAGGAAACAGCCGCCTTGGTGGTGCTGTCGCCGCTGTCGTCAACTGCGGTAACACCGCTGGGATTGGTGACTACTTCACCGTTATCCTCGGTAACCTTATTGGGAAGGGTTGTGGTGATCTTGTCAACAGCATTGCTGAGATCGGCGATGAGATC
>CAMUZD010000095.1 GCA_947165115.1 uncultured Clostridia bacterium | reverse complement strand
ATCTCAGACCGGACGGCAAGAGCCAGGTTACGGTTGAATACGACGAGAGCGGCAAAGCGGTAAGAATTGACACAATCGTTGTTTCTTCACAGCACAGCGAAGATGTTTCAACAGAAACGCTCAGAAAAGATATAATCGAGAATGTCATCAAGCCCGTCATTCCCGCGGATATGCTCGATGAAAAGACGATTTATCATATTAATCCCACAGGCAAATTCGTAATCGGCGGCCCTGCCGGCGACAGCGGACTTACAGGCAGAAAAATAATAGTCGATACCTACGGCGGATATGCCCGCCACGGCGGCGGCGCCTTCAGCGGAAAAGACCCGACCAAGGTCGACCGCTCAGCTGCTTACGCGGCGAGATATGTAGCCAAGAATATCGTGGCGGCAGGACTCGCAAAGAAATGCGAAGTTCAGTTTGCTTACGCCATCGGCGTTGCAGAGCCCGTTTCGGTATTTGTCGAAACTTACGGCACGGGCATTATCCCCGATACAGATATAGCGGCTCTGGTTAAAGAGAAATTTGACCTTACTCCTGCGGGAATAATCAAGACTCTCGACCTGAGAAGACCGATTTACAGGCAGTGCGCCGCATACGGCCACATGGGCAGAGCGGATATCGACCTGCCCTGGGAAAAGACAGACAGAGCTGAAGAGCTGAAGGTGAAATAATGAAACTTTCTCTTGTTGTTCCCTGCTTCAACGAAGAGGGAAATATTCCGATTTTTTACGATACGGTCAAGGCCGATTTCAAGGATGCCGGCTTTGACTATGAAATAGTCTTTGTCAACGACGGCAGCAGGGACGGCACCCTGCGCGAGATGAAGAAACTGCTCGACGGCGAGATTCCGGTCAAGATAGTCAGCTTTTCGAGAAACTTCGGCAAGGAATCCGCCATGTATGCGGGCCTTGAGAATTCTGAAGGCGAATATGTGACAATAATCGACGCCGATCTTCAGCAGAGCCCCGCGCTGGCTCTTGAAATGGTCAGAACTCTCGAATCAAAGAGCGATTATGACTGCATCGCCACATATCAGGAGAGCAGGGGCGAGAGCAAATCGCTCGTCTTCTTCAAAGAGAATTTTTACAAGATTATCAATAAATTCGCAGATGTCGAATTCAGGCAGGGCGCGAGCGATTTCCGCACCTTCCGCAGGCCGATGGTTGATGCGATTCTGAGCATGGATGAATATTTCAGATTCAGCAAGGGGCTTTTCTCCTGGGTCGGCTTCAAGACCAAGTTCATCCCCTATAAAGCGGGAAAGAGAGCAACAGGCGAAACAAAGTGGACCTTCTGGAAGCTTGTGAAATATGCGCTCGAAGGCATATTCGGATTCACCACCGCTCCACTGAGAATAGCGAGCATAGCCGGCGGAGCATCGCTCCTCGGATTCCTGATTTATCTGATTTATATCATTGTGCGCTGCGCGGCATTCGGCGGAGTATATACGGCCGCAAACAGCGCGGTCCTGCTCATTCTGGCAATCGGCGGAATTCAGCTTCTCTGCCTCGGAATTATCGGCGAATACCTTGCACGCACCTATATTCAGGGCAAGGGCAGACCGATTTACATAGCGAAAGAAATACTGAAAAGCAAAAAATACAGCGAAGATACAGAGGTAAAAAATGGATAATATTACTGTAAATGAGAAAAAGGTCAAGGATATTGAAGTTGACGGCAAAACCTATGAACGCTATGCCATCAAGACCCACGTCATCACAGACGCGGATGATATAGCCGAAGTTGCCGTAAAATACGGAAAAGAGCATCTTCAGCCCGGCGACGTATTCTTTATTACGGAAAAGGCGGTCGGCTGCACTCAGGGCAGAGCAATCCCGATGAAGGATATTCATCCGAGAAAACTAGCGAAAATCCTCTGCAAATTCGTGCTTAAAACCCCTTACGGCATTGGCCTCGGAATCCCCGAGACAATGGAAATGGCACTTCAGGAATGCGGCACTCCGAGAATACTTTTCGCGGCCGGCGTTTCGGCATTCGGCAAGCTCATCGGCAAGCGCGGCTGGTTCTATAAAATAGCCGGCGAAAAGGCGCGCTCGATTGACGGTCCCTGCGACTGCACGCTTCCTCCCTATAACGAATGCGTTTCGCTCTCTCCTCTCAATCCCGATGACGTCTGCGAAAAGGTTTCAAAGGCTCTCGGCTGCCCCGTCCTCGTCACCGATATAAACGACCTCGGCGGCGTGATTATGGGTGCTTACCCCGCGGATACCGACCGCAACCTTATGGCGAGAGTTCTCAAGGATAACCCTCTCGGTCAGTCGCATGAGCAGACACCGCTGGGAATAATCAGAGAAGTGAAATAATATAATCAAACCGGACTCCGAAGAGACCGGTTCTTTTTTATCTCAGCATTTATTGAATTCGTCTGCTGCCCGCAGAGCGGCGGAATATAAATCTTTGCGGCATTCTTTCACGACCTCATCCCAGGGCTTCGGCTCGGGGCAGGAAAAATATGTTCCGCTCACTCCGAGAGAATATAGCTCTTCATAACCGTCACCCGCGCAGCCGCAGATTGTGATAACTTTTTTGCCGAGTTTCTCAGCGCGCTTCGCAATTCCGGAAATAACTTTGCCGTTGACGCTCTGGGAATCGAGCCTTCCCTCGCCGGTGATTATTAGATCGGCATCCTGCGCCGCTTCATCAAAGCGGGCTATGTCGAGAATAATATCAATTCCCCTTTTAAGCTCGCCGCCGAGAAATGCGATAACTCCTGCGCCCATTCCTCCTGCCGCTCCCGCTCCGGGAACATCGGCAACTCTTATCCCGAGATCGGTTTCAATTACTTTTGCCATGTTCCTGAGACCTTGGTCGAGCAGGGCGACCGCGCTTTCATCCGCTCCCTTCTGAGGGGCGAAAACATAAGCTGCACCGCTCTCACCGAAAAGCGGATTGTCAACATCACACGCGGCAGTCACGGGAATATCAACGGGTTTTGCAGGTTTTGAAACGTGTCTTACATTTATAAGATTTCTGCCGACGGGGTTTATTTCATCGCCGTTTTCATCTGTGAATTTCCAGCCGAGAGCCGCTGCCATACATGCGCCGCAGTCATTGGTAGCGCTGCCGCCGAGGCCGAGCAGAATTCTATCGGCGCCGTCTTTCGCGGCTTTTTCAATAAGCTCGCCCACCCCTCTGGTCGTCGCAAGCAGGGGGTTTTTATTATCCCCCGCGAGAGGCAGACCCGCGCAGGAGGCTGTTTCAATAACGGCGGTTTTATCGTGAAGCATAAGATAAGATGCGGTCATTTTTTCGCCGAAAACTCCGCTGACTTCACATTCCCTGAGCTCTCCGCCCGTAATTCTCATAAGACAGGCGCAAAGCCCCTCGCCGCCGTCGGCAACGGGAAGCTTTGTAATTTCACAGTTTTCGATTGTTTCCGAAAAAGCATCTCCGATTATGTCGCAGACCTCGCCCGCAGTGAGCGTGCCCTTGAATGAATCGGGAGCTATGAGAATCTTCGGCATATCAGTTCTCTGCTGAGGCAAGGCGGATATATCTCTTGAAGAACGCCACGCCCGGACCTATTGAGGAAACGGGAATTCTCTCGTTTGTGCCGTGGGTGCAGAGCAGAAGGTCGACTCCGGCTCTGTAGGGCGAATATCTGTAGATATTCTCGCAGATGGGCTCGTAGGTGCAGGCGTCGGTGCCGCCCATTACAAGATAGGGGGCGACGATATTATCCTTGCTCTCCTGCATGCAGAGCTTTTCAATAATCTTGAAAGAGCGTGAATCGGTCGGGGAAATCGCGCTCGCCTCTTTCTTTTTGAGGCAGGTAACTTCTATATCCTTGTTGCGGATAACCTTATGAATATGATTCTCGACATCCTGAGTGGAGACGCCGGGCATCATGCGGAAGTTGACGGTCGCGCTCGCCTTCTGGGGCAGAACATTCGCCGCCGGGCTGCCGCTGAGCATAGTTACGCCCGTGGTGGTTCTTATCATACTTGCGGCGGGCGGAATCTGCTTCATAACCGTCTTCATAAGCGGCTTCAATGCGGGCAGATTGCAGGTGATGAGCCTGACGGGATAGGTGCAGTTTTTGCCGATATTTGTGAAAAGATCAACCAGGAACGGTCTGAGCTCGGCGTCAAACTGATGATTTTCAAGGTCTCTTATCGCCTGGGCAAGGATGCCCGCGGCCGAATGCTTCGGGGGCTGTGAGGAATGGCCGCCCTTGGCATTGATGCTGATTTCAAAATCTGCATACCCCTTCTCGGCAATGCCTATGCCGCAGAGATGCTTATTATTGAGAACGCCTTTGATATCAACGGGAAGCATGGCGCCGCCCTCGTCGATAACGCAGTCAAGATGAATTCCTCTGGCCTTGAGAGTTTCCATAATGGATTTCGCGCCGCCGTTTTCGTTGGCGACAACCTCTTCATCCTGGCCGAAGAGCAGATAAACGTCTCTCTCGGGCTCAAAGCCCTCTTCAAGCAGGGTTTCAACAGCTTCCATAACGCCCATAAGGTGATTTTTCATATCGAGGGCGCCCCTGCCCCAGATGAATTCGCCGTCATTGAATCCGCTGAAGCCGGGATGAGTCCAGTCATCTTCGGTGCCCTTTGAAATGGGAACAACATCCTGATGAGCGAGCAGGGCTATCGGGTCAAGGTCGCTTCTGCTGCCTTTCCAATGATATATTAGGCTCGCCTCTTCGATGATTTCTTTCTCCAGCTTTTCGTGAATCAGCGGAAACGCCTCATCGAGGAAATCGTGGAATTTATCAAACTGCGAAAAGTCAACCTTCTCCTTTTCGGGATAGCTAACTGTCGGAATTGAAATAGCTTTGCTCAGATGCTCGCAGGCCTTCTCAACATCGACCTTCTCCTCGGAGAGCTCGCCCCAGTCCTTCTTTTCGGGCACGAATTTCGCTGCTCTGAAAGCGTTGAGACCTGCAACGGCACCCGCCGCGCCTATGATTGAATACTTGACTGCCTTTTTCATTTTATCACCTTTCTCGTGTAAAATTGAACGATACACATTTATTATAATTTACTTAAATTAAAAATTCAACTGTAATTTTTCAATGTTGACAATCAATGCGCTTATTATTATAATTTTTATAAAGGAAGTGAGACGGATGACCGGAATTCTGATAATCGACAAGCCGGAGGGAATGACCTCCTTTGATGTCGTTGCGAAGGCGAGAAGAATCTGCGGCGAGAAAAAATGCGGCCACAGCGGAACTCTCGACCCGATGGCAACAGGCGTAATGACTCTGCTTTTCGGCGGAGCGACCGGCTTTCTCAATTATCTGCCGAGTCACGATAAGGAATATATCGCGACTCTGAAACTCGGCACCGTCACCGACACGCTCGATATCACCGGAAAGGTGCTTGAAGAGAAAGAATTCAATGTCACGGCAGAGGAATTCACAGCGGCGGCAAAGCGCTTTGAAGGCGAAATCACACAGCTCCCGCCCATGTATTCGGCTGTTTCGGTCGGCGGAGAACGCCTCTATGATCTCGCGAGAAAGGGAATTGAGGTTGACCGCCCCGAGAGGCAGGTAACAATTCAGAAGCTTGAAATACTTGAAGCCGATGAGGCAGACGGCATATATAAAATCGACGTCGCCTGCTCTGGCGGAACATATATAAGAACGCTCGTTTCGGATATAGGAGCGGCGCTCGGATGCGGAGCAGTCCTGACTTCTCTGAGGCGTGTAAAGGCAAACAGATTTACAATTTCGGATTCCGTCACTCTTGAAGGGCTTGAAAAGGCAAAATCGGAAGAAAAAATCGATGATTTGCTGATTCCGGTTGACAGAGCGCTTTCGGAATATCCCGAAATTACGGTATCCGCGGCGCAGGCGCTCAGATTCTCTAACGGCGGAGCGCTTTCTCTCGAAAGACTGCGTAATTGTAAAGTAAAAGGACTTTACAGAGTGTATTCTCCCTATAATATTTTTCTCGGACTCGGTGAGAATACGGGCGGAGAAGAGCTGAAAATCGCGAAAGTGTTTGTAAATAAGTAAGATTTCAAAGGGGCGCAGATATGGAAGTTGTCGTATGGCTGATAATAATGATTCCTTTGAGTATATTTTTCACATGGCTCGGAATCTTCGCCTGGAGGCGCAAAAAGCCGATGTGGTTTTATTCGGGCAGCGAAGTCAAAGAGGATGAAATCATCGATATTCCGAAGTATAACAGAGCAAACGGCATAATGTGGCTCGCCTTCTCGGGTATATTCTGGATAAGCGCCGTGCTCGGAATATTCAGGCAATCGGTCGCAGGCGTTTTTGTTGCGGTCGGCGTGCTCGCCGGCATCCCCGTTCTGGTATTGGTTTACAGCAGAATTTATAAGAAATACAAGAAATGAGAGAATAATATGAAAAGGACGCTGGCTTTAATAATGGCCTTATTATTTGCAATCGGAACGGTTCCGGCTTTCGCGGAATCATGCCACATCTTAGTTGACAAAGAGTGGAAAATACTCGTGCCCGAAAATCCGACTGACGCGGAGCAGTTTGCTGCCGATAAACTGAAAACCTGCCTCGGCGAGGTTTTCGGCTCGGAGATTGAAACCGTT
>CAMUZD010000094.1 GCA_947165115.1 uncultured Clostridia bacterium | reverse complement strand
CGGCCAAGGGCTTCCCCGCGTTGATCTGGTCGGCCTGCCGGATACGGCGGTAAGCGAATCGCGCAACAGAGTCCGCTCCGCGATGAAAAACAGCGGCTATGAATTCCCGCAGAGCAGAATAACCATAAATCTTTCGCCCGCGGATGTCCGCAAGGAAGGTCCGCTCTACGATCTGCCCATTCTTATCGCCCTTCTCAAGGCGGGGCAGTCGCTGAAAGTCGATACCGATAATTTCGCCTTCATCGGCGAGCTCTCGCTCGACGGCCTTGTGCGCCATGTAAACGGCGCCCTGCCGATGGTAATCAGAGCTCAGAAAGAGGGTCTCGAGAGAGTCTATGTTCCCAAAGCGAATGCGCGTGAGAGCTCGGTGGTCGGGGGAATCGAGGTTTACGGCGTGGAGACCGTGAAGGAAGTCATTCAGCATCTCAAAGGCGAAATCGAGCTTGAAAGAGCCGTTTACGATGAGAGCGCCGAGCTTTTGAACCGTCCGCCCGTCCCCGATTTCAGGGATGTCATGGGTCAGCAGGAGGCGAGATACGCTCTCGAAATCGCCGCCGCGGGAGGCCACAATATCCTGATGGTCGGCCCTCCCGGCTCGGGCAAGAGCATGCTCGCGAAGAGGCTTCCGTCAATTCTGCCCGATATGACTTTTGAGGAGAGCATAAAGACAACCGAAATCTATTCCATTGCGGGCGCCCTGCCCGAAGGAATATCACTTATAAGAGAGCGGCCTTTCCGCTCGCCGCATCATACCGTATCGCCCGCGGGCCTTTCGGGAGGCGGCGTGATACCGAGGCCGGGCGAGATTTCGCTCGCTCACAACGGAGTCCTTTTCCTCGACGAGCTGCCCGAATTCTCAAGGCAGTCGATGGAGGTTCTCCGCCAGCCGATTGAGGATAACAAAATCACGATTTCGCGCGTGAACGCTTCGGTAACTTATCCCTGCTCGGCGATGGTCGTATGCGCGATGAATCCCTGCCCCTGCGGATATTACGGGCATCCGAAAAGAAAATGCACCTGCCCCGAGGGCGCGGCTAAGAGATACCTCGCCAAAATTTCGGGCCCGATGCTCGACAGGATTGATATTCATATTGAAGTGCCGCCGGTCGATTTCGAGAAACTCTCGGCGAAGACTCCCGGCGAATGCTCGGCGGATATCAAGAAACGAGTGAATGCCGCGCGGAAAATCCAGCAGGCACGTCTCGAAGGCACGGGCATTTCCTGCAACGCGAAGATGGATTCGGCAATGACCAAGAAATTCTGCAACCCGACTCCAGAGGCGATGAAGATGCTCGAGAAGGTGTTTGACAAGCTAGACCTCTCAGCGAGAGCCTATGACAAGGTGCTGCGCGTTTCGCGCACGATTGCAGACCTCGAGGGCAGCGAAAACATCGAAGCCTCGCATATAGCCCAGGCCGTGCAGTTCCGCTCGCTCGACAGAAAATTCTGGAGAGAATAGGGACGGATTAAGGTTGCATTAAGTTTTATAAATTAAAATAAATTGACATTTATTTATCACATAAGAAAGGGGCGATATGTTTGGATAACGAGAATTTGAACAACATCCCCGAAGAAGAAAACAAAGAAGAACTGACCGAAGCCGTCGAGGCGGCAGAGGACACGGCAAAAGAAGAGGCCGGAGAAGCCGTAGCGGAAGATACCGAAGATTCCGGGAATTCCGAAGCCGAAGAAGTCGTGGAAGAGGAAGAAGAGGAAAAAATCTGCCCCGGCTGTAAATCGGAGAAGGCCGCTCGCGGCCACGAATACTGCCGCAAGTGCGAGCGCAAATATGTCAAGACGCATATCGGCTTTTTCCGCTATGTCGCGGGCGCGGTTGCCCTCATCGGCTCTCTCGCCGCGTTTATAATCGTCTGCATTTCCGCTCTGCCCTCGCTCCAGGTTTTCGAGGGGCATATCTATCAGACCGGTCATATTATGTATTCCGCCATCGAATCTTTCAGGAAGGCGGACGAGGTTGCCTCAAATGTCAGCAGCTCGCTTTCGGGCCTTTCGTTTGCGGATAAATTCCTGCAGACCGGCTCCTCGCTTGACAACAAGATTTTCAAGGCGAGCGTGAAATTCTACAATCCCCTCGTTTCCGAACAGTATAAGCAGTATATTTTCGACAGCCCGGGAGCGGCGGAGTATCAGGAACACAGCCGCGCCGTCAAAAAGAATTCGGAAATATACAAGAAATATGAGGATATGTATCTCAAGGTCGAGGATATTTACGATAAAATCGTGAATACCGAAAAGACCACGCCCGAGGACGGCAAGCCCGCTCTCGAAGAGCTTGAAAAACTCCGCGGGCAGGAAGGGATTGACGAGCAGCTCCTCAATCTCTACTGCTATGATATCGCCGGCATGTGCGAAATGGGCGACGATATTGTTTACGGCTATCTTGACAAGACCTATGAGAGCAGGGACAAGGCGGGCGCCGACTGGGGATTCCTCTATCTCACTCAGTATATTGATTCGCTGATTAAGCGCGATAAAGACGATGACGCGATGAAAATCATCGATGAGCTCAGAAAGCGCGATCTCTCCGATGAAAAGCCCGTCAAGCAGCTCGCGAGAATCTATCTCAAGAGAAACGAGCTCGACAAGGCAGAGGCCGAAATCAACAACTACTGCGCGAACAACCTCACGACCGAAAACACCTTCTCTGACACCGGCTATCAGCTTCTCATCTGGCTCGCGAGAGTCCGCGGCGATTATGATGAGGTTGAAGAGACCGTCGACGTCGCTCAGCAGCTCTATGAGCTGATTCCCGAATACAACCGCCAGCTCGCCCTCGCCTATCTCGCTCAGGGTAAATATGACGAGGCTTATGAGCAGGCTTACCTCGCCGACGAAAAGGCATATTACCGCGCTTCCTATTATAACGATTCAAGCGCGATGACCGAGGAAATCTACGCGACCCTCTATGTCAGCGCTTTCCTTGCCGATAAATACGGCGAGAAGGATACCGAAAACGCCGAGCATATAGGCGACATCATCGATTCCTTCAAGGACCGCAACTTCACGACGGATACCGTCCGTCAGATTATCGAGGGCAAGCTCGATGTCAAGGATGCCGTGACGAAAGGAGTGTGTGACCTTATATGAGACTGATTTATGTTATCTTCAAATTCATACTCTTCCCGGGCACATACATCCGCGGCTTCTGGGAGCATCTGACCTGCAAGATTCTTCATCTGCCCGTCGAGAGCGAAGGCTATCTCAGAGCCGACGAGGCCTGCGGCCATGTAGAGCACGCGCTCGCGACAACCCACTGGTCCGCCTGGCTCATGGCGACCGGCCCCGGCTTCATGATGTTCAACGCCGGCATGGCGTTCCTCTACGCGGGAGTGCTCAATATCTTCTATATGGGCATCACTCCCTATGACTCGCTCGGAATGTTTATCTTTTATGTGGTTCTCATCTATCTCGGCGTGTCGTTCCTCTGCAGCCTCTTCCCGCTGACCGAGGATATACTGACCTACTGGCATCTGGCATATACCGAAAAGAAAGCGCCGCTGATTCTCAGAATTCTTGCCTTCCCCCTCGCACTCGTTACAAGAATCGGCGCCTTCTTCGAAAGGAACTGCATCAACTTCCTGCTCGCAATCGCATTCATAGTTCTGCATATATTGCTGACGCTGTAAAAGGAATAAAAATTCTCCCGGAGTTTTGCTCCGGGAGTTTTGTTTTTGTTCCTGTTCAACCTCATTTATTCTCAATATCTAAATTTCAATTATTCTCTCTCGCGAAAAAAGATAAAGAAAAAAGATAAAAAAAGAGAATAAAAAAGGATTTCAAAAAATGATTAAAAATTAAAAAGATTAATTATAAAAAAAGTTTATTAAATTGATTATTCCGAGATAATTATATTGATAATTATCCGGATTATTTTTTTGGTAAAATTTTTATTAAATGGATTATTAAATTGCTTATTTTTCAAGGATTTTAAAAAGATAATTAAATTATTTTTTTGCTTTTTATTTTTTTCTTTTTAATATTCCTTTTAATGAGTCTTTTTCCAAATAAATCAATTAGATTTATTTGAGTTTGTTTTTTTGAGTCCGGGCTTTAAACAAAAAAATAAACGGACTTGTGTCTGATAACACAAGTCCGAAAAAGACGATAATTTTATTTTAGATTTTCAGAGTAATTGATTTTGAATAATGATAGTTTTTATTATTCGTATTCGATGGTCGCCGTCGGCTTCGGGGTGAAATCGTAGAGAACTCTGTTTACGCCCTTGACCTCTGTGATGATGCGCTGAGTGATATGCTGCATAAGCTCAAACGGGACATTCTCGACCGTTGCGGTCATCGCGTCGCGGGTGTTGACCGCGCGGATGATTACGGGCCATTCGAAGCATCTCTCGCCGTCCTTGATACCGGTTGATTTGAAATCGGGAACGACGGTGAAATACTGCCATACCTTGCCTTCAAGACCGTTCTTCGCGAATTCCTCGCGCAGAATCGCATCTGCCTCCCTGACCGCCTCAAGCCTGTCTCTTGTTATAGCGCCGGGGCAGCGTACTCCGAGGCCGGGACCCGGGAACGGCTGACGGTAAACCATGTTGTCGGGCAGGCCGAGAGCCGAGCCGACCGCTCTGACTTCGTCCTTGAAGAGGATGCGAACGGGCTCTACGAGCTCGAATCTGAGATCCTCGGGCAGGCCGCCTGCGTTATGATGCGCCTTGATGCCCTTTTCGCTCTCGAGAATATCGGGCCAGATTGTGCCCTGAGCGAGGAACTTTATGCCGTCGAGCTTGCGGGCTTCCTCTGCGAAAACTTCGATGAATTCGCCGCCGATTATCATTCTCTTCTGCTCGGGATCGCTGACGCCCGCGAGCTTGTCGAGGAATCTGTCAACAGCGTCAACATAGATGAGATTTGCCTTCATTTCATCGCGGAATACGCGCTGAACCTGCTCGGGCTCGCCCTTTCTGAGCAGGCCGTGGTTTACGTGAACCGCTACGAGCTGATCGCCGACCGCCTTGATAAGCAGAGCCGCGACGACCGATGAATCAACGCCGCCCGAGAGCGCGAGGAGAACCTTATCCGAGCCGATCTGCTCGCGCAGAAGCTTGACCTGCTCGTCGATAAATGCCTGAGCAAGCTCGGGAGTCGTGATTCTCTCCATGTTTTCGGGTCTTCTGATGTCTGTCATACACTTTCCCTCCATAGATTGCAGTATTAAATTAACATAATAATTATACTGCAATTATTTTTGCATTTCAATAAAAAAATGAGGGCGGGAAAAAATATTTTTAAATGAAAAATCCCTCCGTGAAGGAGGGAGAATTCAGAATTGTTTTATCGCTTTTATTCCGGCTCTGCCGCTGAGAACGGGCGGACTGCCGGGGGAGACGGAAATTCCGAGGGCGCCGCCGGGCTCTGTGAATACGCCCGAGAAAGCTCCGCCGTTTTTTGAGGCGAAATAAATGCCTGCCGCCGTTGTGCCGCTCGCGCAGCTGCTTTCCCAGACCAGCGTTTCGGGCTCGGGAACATAGACGAGCGGAGTCAGCTTTTCGCCGTTAACGAGCATAATGCCGAGGGCGCCCGCGCCGAGTTCTCTGCAAGCGCGCACGATCTCCTTTTCGCATTCGGCCCTGTCCGCTTTTTCCGTCAGGATAATATGCGAAATGCTCCCGAAATCAACGAGCGGGGCGTTTATTTTTTTACCGCCGAGCGTGAGCTCGATTTCCCCGATGCTCTGCGCTCCGGGCATCTCAACCTCGCCGGAATATGTGCTTTCGCCCGTCTTTTCGATTCTGACTTTTACGGAGTTTTTCACTCCGCTGACGGTCATATCTGTTTCCGCTTTTTCAAGGTCGTTTTTGAGGCAGTAAACAGCGGCGGCGGAGAGAGTCGCGTTGCCGCAGAATTCGCCGCCCGCCATATTCAGATTCTTGCCGTCGATGAAGCCGACCTGCTCAGCGCCGGGCTCGGCGAGCATGAGTTTCTCGGCCGTTTTTGCCCGTTTATCGGGCGGCACGGGCGAATCGACCAGCAGGGTGATATTGCCCGTGGGGTCAACATAATAATATGAAATCATACTTTGTTGTAATTCTGAAGGAACTGTTTCATTCTCTCGCTCTGCGTGTTGCCGAAGACCTCCTCGGGGTCTCCCTGCTCGACTATCACGCCGCCGTCCATAAAGATTACCCTGTCTGAAACGGCGCGGGCAAAGGCCATCTCGTGAGTGACGATAACCATTGTCATTTTCTCCTCGGCGAGCTGTTTTATAACCTTGAGCACTTCACCTGTAAGCTCGGGATCGAGCGCCGATGTCGGCTCGTCAAAGAAGAGAATTTCGGGATTCATCGCAAGAGCGCGGACTATTGAAACACGCTGTTGCTGACCGCCGGAGAGCAATCCGGGGTAAGAATCCGCCTTATCCTCAAGCCCCATCTTGCGAAGGAGCGCAAGGCATTCCTCGCGGACCTCGTTTTTGTCGCGCTTCATAACGGAAACGGGCGCGTCCATCATATTTTTCAGCACCGTATAGTGCGGGAAGAGATTGAAATTCTGGAAAACCAGACCGAAAATATGACGGAAATC
>CAMUZD010000093.1 GCA_947165115.1 uncultured Clostridia bacterium | reverse complement strand
TTATTCATATACATAAGCGGGCAGATATAGCTCAAAACTATGCCTGTCTCTTTTAATTTAGCGCTCAGAGGAGTCTTTTCAAATGCCTCGATAACTCCGGGAGCCGCCGTGAATACGGTCGGAACGCTGACCTTAGAGAGACCGTTCTTTTTGAGAGCTTCGCTGACATTTTCGGTCCACTCATTGAGCTGAGCGAGCGAGAGATGCGGGCAGCCGACAAAGCAGAGCTGAGCGGGAGCGTTTTTATCTTTCCACATTACGGGGTAGTTATTCTTTACTCTTTCGAGCTCGGCGTCGTCAATAACATAGACCTGAGCACCCTCGGCGATAAGGGACTCGCCCTGTTCGACCGCTTCGGGAGTGAGGTTTTCAATATGATAGAGACCGACAGCGCCGTTTGATGCTGTTGCTGCACCGAAATCTTTGAGATAAGCGCAGGTGTCGCCGTCAAGCTCTGTGCCGAGCCATTTGTCGAGGCCCTTGATATAGGGGACATCTTCCATGACTTTCATACCGATTGCAGAACCGAGAATCTGAGCCTCAGGTTTCTTTTCGGTCTTGATTTCAACTATCCAGGTCGCCTTTCTGCCCTCATCGGTCAGAAGTCCGAAATACGGAACAAATCCAGCTATCGAGCCGAAGAGCTCGATTATGCCGGAGTTTCTGTTGCAGCGCGCACCGAGCACGGAGTTTGCGTAAACAACAGCGGAGGATTCCGCCCAGGAGAGCACATCGCCCTTTACGGGTTTGTTGCCGACTTCATCCATGTAGCAGGTGCAGGTGTAGGAACTGTCGTCGATAAGACCGAGCTCACGCAGCTGCTTATCGTAGCTGTCCTGCATGGAATACATAAATTTTTTGAACACAAAATTCTCAAGAAAACTTGCGGGAACATTCGGATCGAGGGGCTTGGGGTCAACCGAGAATTTCTGACCCGATACCGCCGCTGCATTGATGAGCGTATCCATAAGGTCGTAGACCGGTTTCATAACCTTCAGGCCGAAGCTTGTTACAAGGTGGCCGCGGTTGCTTGTGACGGGCACCAGCTTCTCTGCACCGAAAGCGTCGCCGTACATGACTAGGGTTTTCATAACTTTTGCCATGGTTTCACCCTTTGAGCCGTTTAGTATTTCTTCCTGCTCCGGGGTGAGAGTCATTCTGTAATCCATTTTATCAATCCTCCCATATATTTTTAATCGTTTGAAATGCCGATTTTTGAGAAAAGCATAAGCATGGGAATCAGTTCAAGTCTGCCTGCGAGCATATTAAACGATAGCACTATCTTTGAAAGATATGAAAAGTCACTGAAATTGCCGGCGGGACCTACCAGCGCGAAGCCGGGGCCGACATTGTTTATACATGCGGATACCGCCGAGAGAGTCGTCGTAAGATCGTATCCGTCAAGTGCGACTATCACAATGGAGAATGCGACGAGTATCATATACATTGCAAAATGCCCGGTAATTCCGCTGACTATTCCCTCATCAAGAGTTCTGCCGTTGATTTTGATTGTCTCAACTCTTCGCGGATTGGCGGCTTTTCTGATTGAACGGATGCTGTTCTTGACAAGCACCGCGATTCTCTGAACCTTGAGACCGCCGCCTGTTGAGCCCGTGCACCCGCCTATATACATCAGCATCAGTAGCACCGCTTTTGTTATGCTCGGCCACATATCATAGTCCGTTGAGGTGAATCCGGTTGTGGATATAATCGAGGTGACCTGGAAAAACGCATATCTGATTGATTCGGAAAACGGATGGCGCATAACTGTCAAATCAAGAGTGATAATGAATGTCGCCGCGGCGATTATTCCGAAATACCAGCGCATCTCCTCATCTTTCAGGGCGGATCTCCATTGCTTTATGAGAATAAGATAATAAAGGTTGAAATTCAGACCGAACAGCATCATGAATACCGAGATTATGACCTCGGCGGCAGGATTGCAATATCCCTCAATGCTGTTGTTCATAATTGCAAATCCACCCGTGCCTGCCGTTCCGAAAGCGGTAACTATGCTGTCAAAAACCGGGAAACCGACAATTTTCAGCAGGATTATCAGCAGCACGGTCATCCCTATATAAATGCCGTAGAGGATTCTTGCTGTTACGGTAACTTTCGAAACGAGTTTGCCGACTACGGGACCCGGAACCTCGGCCTTCATAATATGAATGGAAGACCCTTCGCTTCTCGGCATAACCGCAAGCACGAAGACGAGGATTCCCATACCGCCGATGAAATGCGTGAAACTGCGCCAGAAAAGAACGCATCTGGGCAGAGATTCAATTTCGGTAAGTATGGTAGATCCGGTAGTCGTAAATCCGGAAACCGTCTCAAAGAAAGCATCCATATAATTCGGAATTGCTTCGCTTATAAACATCGGCAGAGCACCGAATGCTGACATCAGCAGCCACGCCGCCGCAACTATTATATATCCCTCTTTGGAATATATATTGTTTTTATGCGGCTTTCTGTTATAGAAAAGCCAACCGACAGCCGCGAGAATTCCGATTGTTATAAGAAAGCTGGTTGTCGCTTTTTCGTGATATATAAGTCCGATTGCCACGGGCAGAAGCATGAGCCCCGCTTCTGTCAGCAGAATTATGCCGAGGTAGTGGGCAATCTTTCTGTAATTCAAGATGCGTCACCCCACTCTGAATATATCTGTAAGTTTCTTCAGGCTCTTGCCCGCGTTGATTACTATTATGCTGTCTCCGCCTCTTATGCTGTCATCGCCGTTCGGGAAGATGATTTTACTGTTCCTGATGATGCAGCCGATAAGCAGATTCGGCCTTAAATCAAGCTCTTTGAAGGTTTCTTCATCGTGAGCCCAGTTATCGGGGACGAGGAATTCTGCCGCTTCAATCTTGCCGCCGACAAGTTTATAAAGAGTCTGAATCTGTGAATTATCGACAGAATTTTCAAGCGCACGGACATATCTTGTGACGAGGTTGCTCGCGACTATCTGCGGAGAAACAAGCGTTTCAACGCCTATATCGTTAAGAATTGAATATGAATGCCTGTCAACCTTCGCAATAACCTTTTCAACGTTTTTACTCTCGGCATAGAGCGAGACGATGATATTCTCCTCGTCAATGCCCGTCAGGGCGACAAGGGCATCCTGTTTCTCGATATTCTGTTCCTCAAGGATATCCTGGTCCGTGCCGTCGCCGTAAACGACGGTTACATCCGATAATTCATCGGTGAGTTCGTGGCATTTTTTGAGATTTGAATCGATGAGAGTGATATTGCGGCTGGTGTCGGAGAGCAGTTCGCTCAGGTAGAATCCGATTTTGCCGCCGCCGATTATCATAACATTCTTTATGCGGTGCTTATAGAGCCCGGCCTGCTTAAGAAACGAGGAAATTTCGCTTCTTGTGCCGGTGATATTGATTGAATCCTCGGCCTGAAGTTCGAAATTACCGTCGGGTATGGTGACCGTGCCCGAGCGCTGGACCGCACAGATAATCACATTTGCGCGGATTTTTTTACGCACATCCGCAACCTTCAGATTGCAGAGCGGGTTGTCCGCATGGAGCACAACCCTTGCAATTTCGACCTTGCCCCTCGCAAATGAATCAAGGCTTGAAACGCTCGGGAATCTTATGATTCTAGAAATTTCGTTTGCTGTTTCATATTCGGGGTTGACTATCATGTTGATTCCGATTTTTTCACGCAGGAACTGGCCCTGAGTAGCATAAACGGGGTTTCTGACTCTCGCAATGGTAGTCTCGGTGCCGAGCTTCTTTGCAAAAGTGCAGCAGAGGATATTCAGCTCATCCGAGCCCGTGGTCGCGATGAGAAGCTTCGCCTTATCGGCGCCCGCCTCTTTGAGCACGTCAACCGTCGAACCGTTTCCGCAGATACCCATTACGTCATACTGCTCCACCATATTGGTGACTTTATCGGAATTTATATCCACCACGACTATATCGTGGCTTTCATTGCACAATTGAGCGGTCATCGTTGAGCCGAATTTTCCCTGACCGACAATGATAATATACATAGTTTACGACCTTTCGATTATTCGGCGGTTTTCTTTGCTGCCTCAGCCTTTTCTCTCTCCGCTTTTTCAACGGATTTCCATTCTCTGATAAGGAATGCGAGCGGGATAAAGACGAGAATTCCGACCGCGGCGCCTGCCAGGAAGATATGCGGAGGGGGAACATTTACCACTTCGGCATAGTCGTTTGTATATGTCTTTACCGCAAAGGCTTCAGTAACTGCCGAGCCGATTGCAGGACCGATTATCATCGGAATCATAACGCCGAATATCATTCTGACGCCCTGGAACGAGCCGACCTTACCTTCGGGAGTGAAATCCCTGACTGCCGCAGAGAGAAGAATTCCCATCAGGCCGTAGCCCGCGAGGAAAACAACCGCACAGACCGCGAATGTCGCGAGATTCTTCGCAAAGAACACGGCGACAAGACCTGCGAGGAAGAAAACAACGGAGGGAACCGAAAACGGCGCTCTGCCTTTTTTATCCATGAGCGAACCCATTATGATGGCGCCTGCAATGACACCGCCGATTATCAGAACCGCGGCAATTGCGAAGACGGGGGTGATATTGAGAGAGCCCAGGTCAAGTCCAATCTGATGCTGAACATAGATGAAAAGATAGGGAAGGAATACCTGAACCGCAACGCAGTAGATGCAAAGGCAGGCGAGCGAGAGGTAGAGCCCTCTGTTCTCTTTTATTACGGAAGGCTTGAAGCCGTAGATGAGATCAGCCCAGAAGTTTGTATTCTTCTTTTCGCCGCTGAGGGAATCTTTAACGGTGAATATACCGATTACGCCGCAGATTGTGACGAGAACACCGAGGCCGATAAAGCATTTCGGATAGCCGAAGGAGCTTGCGAGCACGCCAAAGGCGACTGTGACGATAACCATCGCAAGAACGGGCATTGTCGCGAGCAGTCCTTCCGTCTTTGCTCTGTTTGAATTATCGGTGATATCGGTAATCCATGCGTTGAATGCCGCGTCGTTGCTGGTTGAGCCCATGAAGGTCATGATGCAGTCCATTACGATTACGACCAGAACGGTTGCTCCCAGAGCGGCGGCAGCCTCTATGCCGAGCACTTTGCCGACATTTTCTCTTGAAATAAGCGCGAATGCGGCGACCGTGAAGCCCCAGGCGATATAACCGCCGCAGATGAAGAGCTTCCTGCGGTTGACTTTATCGCTGAGAGTTCCCATAAACAGGGTTGTCATAACGGCGGCCACACAGCTTGCGGCGACAATGTGGGAAATATCCTTCGATGAGCCGCCGATTACATTGAAAAGGAAGGTGTTGAAATAGTTGTTCTCGACCGCCCAGGCGACCTGACCCATAAATCCGAAAAGGATAATGTTGAATATCGCGGCCTTGCCGAGTTTGGTTGATTTATTCATATCAATCCCTCTTATTTCTTAATCTTCTTGATGAAATATGTCAGAGCGCCGATTGATGCGAGCGCCGCTGCGCTGTAACCCGCCGCATGTAATGCCATGGCTTCTCTGTCGGTGAAATTCTTGAAAACGGGGCCGAGGCTCTCACTCTTGAGGCCGAATTCCTTGAAGTGTCTGAGTTCCTGCCTGAATCTTGCGGGATTTCTTTCACTCAGTTCAAGATATCTGACGCAGCTGTGGCAGCCGTCCGTATAAGCCCTGAATCCCGCCGTCTTATGCTGAGCAAGGAATATGCCGTCAACGAAGCCGGAGAAATCGTTCAGATGGTCGTGACCAAAGAAAGCGGCCTTGACAGCGCCCGTGCGTTTCCATGCTTCAAACTCTCCGCCGTTATAATCGGGAGCGGCGGGAGCTTCGCCTAGATAGCCGACCGTGCCTCTCGCTTTTACATAATGAGTGCCTCTGCGCTTGCCAAATCCCTCAACCGCCCAGGGGAGCTCGGGCAGCTTTGCCTTGCGAAGCAGCCTGTATTCCTCAGGGATGGGTATATGCTGGAATATATATGAAGGAAGCGGATTGCCGTCATTCTCCTCTTTGAGCTTTGCGCTCTCTTTTTCGAACCACTCAATCTGATCCTCATGAACCCAGTCATAGAATGAGACGGAGGCATCCTCGCAGAGATTGTTCGAATCGAGGAACCAGAGGCAGGCGAGCGGCTTCTTGCCGTCCTGCGAATAGATGAGCTCCTTGAAGTCGGCCTTGCCGGGAACTCCGTCGCTCCTCATAATCATACCCTCGATTTTATTATAAGCGGCGATTATTTCCTCGTCGCATTTGGGATCGTGCTCATGGTTGCCCATAATTGCGGCTACGGGAATCTTTCTCGAAAGGATCGGGCCGCAGACCGCCTTGACGCCTGCTATAAATCCTTCGGGATCCTTTTTGCAGTTTGTCGTATAGTAATTGTCTCCGAGCAGAACGCACAGGTCAGGGCGATACATGTCGAGCGCCGCGTTCATCATTTTCTGCATATCCTTGAATTTCTTTGAATCCTCATAGTCAAAGGATTCGTGAAGGTCGCCGAAAAGCAGTATTCCGAATCTTCCGTTTGAATTGAATTTCAACATTTTTTCAACACTCCTACGGGAAAAGCAAAAACATTTCCCTATTATCCATTTCATTATATCACATTATCCTTTTTCCGTCAAGTAGCGGGCGGGTAAAACC
>CAMUZD010000092.1 GCA_947165115.1 uncultured Clostridia bacterium | reverse complement strand
GGTTTTGTAACAGGCGCGGGAGATAACGCAGTAAGCAATATTGCCGGCTACACCGTAAAGGAAATCGGAAACTGGGTTATTTTTGAAATCTATGATAAACTCAAATCGGTCAAGAATACAGCCAGCGATGACCCGATTTGTGAATTTGATATTGTGCTTGATCCCGCAAACACCAATACAAATGCCAAATCAACCGGCACTTTTGATTTCATGATTTTTGCCGAGACATTTACTGCATATGACGGCGTAAAACATACACAGGGCTTCCAGAATATCGGCGGCACGGGAAACAACGACATTCCCGCAGTTGCAGGCTTTGAACTGCAGCCGAAACAGACATTCACCGTTGCATACGAGGCATCCTTCCGCAATGCGGACGGCACCGTTATCGAAAACCAGTATCCCGAGAAGAATGAAAAAATCGTTCCTCCCGAGGTAGAAGGTGTCTATGCATGGGCGGACGAGGACGGCAACTTTGTCGATTTCTCAAATGTCTATATGGGCGAGAAATCCGTTGTTTATACTGCTGTTATCAATGATACGCCGGTCAAGGTTACCCTTGACGGTAACGGCGGCTTTATCGACGGCGCGGAGACCAATGAATTCTATGTTCCCGTCAATCAGACTCTCGACCTGAGTCAGTATTCCGTCACCAAAGAAGGCGACACTTTTAAGGGCTGGTCCGTAAACGGCATTGTTACAGAGCAGTATACCTTCGGCAGCGTGAATCCCGTCACCGCTTCCGCGGTCTGGGAAAACAGCGCTACTCTCAAGGTCCTTGTCGGCAAGACGACCGGTGAATGGGTTGACTTTGTTGACTATGTCGGTGTTCCCGGAGAGACTCTCAATCAGGAGAGCTATAACGCAATCGAAAGCGCGGTAAAGGCCGAGTTCAAAAAGAGCGGCAAGAGCGTCATCGGATGCGAGGAAGAGCCCGTTTACGACAAGTTGATGTATCTTGATTATTACGGCGAAGCATACCTTGAAACCATCGATCAATATACATTTGATAATATAGTTTTCGGCGAGACACCCTTCCTGTTTATCAGTGCCAAATTCGTTCAGACACTCAATTACTATTATCCCAACACCAATGCAGACGGCACGGTAATTGAAAACAGCTGGAATCAGTATGCTACCAAAACTTACGAATTCACATCTTTCCTTGTAAACGCAAATTATAATCCGGACGAGCCCGGCAATATTGACAACATCGGCTGTAATTACAGCCTGCTCGGCACAGCGGATTATGATCCCTCAAGAGTCGGCGGAAAGGATGCTACAATAAATGTTGCAAATCTTGAGAAGAGATTTGAGACAGACGAGAATTCCAAGTATCTCTATACTTCAACATTCAAAGACGGAAAGGGAAACGAGATTGTTCCCTCTTCAGCGGGCCTTCTGACTCTTCCCACTTCCGGCTACACCACTCCCGGCGTATTTGATTTATACACCTGCCCGAAGGACAGAACCTTCTTATTCGTATTCAATGCGAAAGCGGACGGCGACAACAACTTCCAGGTTGTCAATAAAGAATATAAGATAGGCGATGCACTCACCAAGGCAGATCTCAATAATTGCTACAGAGCTGAGAATACCTTGACTGAATACGGGGTTAATGATATCCTTGAAGACTGCGAGATTATCCAGAGACCCGGTTACAAACTTACCGATATCTGGTATGGTTCCGATGAAAGCACCGAAGATACCAGCATTCTCAAGGGCAACACCGTTACTCTTACCAAAGAAATGGTTGAAAACGAGACGATTCTCGTTCCCGGCATCAGGCGCGAGGCGGTGATTCTTCCCTCGTCATTTGAGACGAAAGAGTATGAGTTCACCGTAAAATATAAGAAAGCGGACGGCTCATGGGAGGTTCTCACATCGAAGAAGTTCTCCGGCAAGCAGATGGTTTCCTATGCGGATATCATTGATGCCGATCTCGAGAAGAAGATCAATGATAACGCTCCCACCGGCGAGCTCCTCAACTCGAGCGGATTCGAGGTTGAATCCACCGGCGCGGTCAAATCAAGCTTCTACGCTTATGAAGGCCCGCTCACTCTCAGAGTTCAGTATATGTCCGATAAGCGTTCCGCGTTCATAGATTATAACAACGGCAAAGACGGAGCAGACGCTTACCGCAAGGGCGATTTTGCCTACGGAACCGTAATCTACGATCCGAATTACATTCCCGCCAAGGATGAAGAGGGCAAGCCGATTTCCGCGCCTTTCTTCAACAACTTCCTTGAGAGCGATGACTCCAACGTTCCTTCAAAGACAGTCAAGACTCAAAAAAAAGACGGAAAGGGTAATCTGATATATGAGCCCCTCTATGAGGTAGTCAAGGACGAAGACGGCAATCCCGTAATCGATCCCATCACCGGCGAGCCCAAGACCCAGATCGTCTATGAGGAAGTCAAGGATGACAAAGGCAACGTCAAGCTTGACGACAAAGGCAATCCGGTTATGCAGATCGTCTATGATATGGATAAGCCCATCTACGACGATCCCAAGGGCAACACCCCGCTCAGACCCTACCGCGCCTGCGAATATGTCGGCACCAAGGTTTATCATGTTAATTCACCCATCAGAAACTGGTCCGATATGCCCGCAGAAAACGAATGGCTCGACGGCTATGAGAATGATGAATACCGTCTCTACAATACCACGATTCTCCAGCTTCAGTGGAAGAGCGATGAAGACTTCATCTTCCGCGTATATGATACCTCGGGATTCTCAATCGGCCTGCCGATTATCGGCGACGGCTTCAGCCTCAATATGAACGGCAATATCTATTCCGCTCTCGGCAAGGATTTCAAGTGGTATTACTGGAAGAACAACCGTCCCTGCAAGAAGGGCGAAGGCCGTCTCAACGCCGATCCGGAGAATCAGATCATTCTCCTGCTCTGGCCCAAGAAGGAAGTTCTTGAGCTCGGCACCGACGAAAACGGCAATCCCATCACCTCTGAGGGTTGGTATCTCTCGGCTCTGCCTCTTGCAAAGACCTGGTTCAAGCCCTCGTTCATACCCGATTTTATTCCCGTGCTTCTTCCCCTTATCAAGGGACTTCTCAACTGATTGATATTCAACATCATTTTGAATAAATTCTAAATTCAAGGAGGATTGAACTATGGCATACAAAATCAGTGACGACTGCATCTCCTGCGGCGCTTGCGCAGCAGAATGCCCCGTAGAAGCTATCGCCGAGGGCGACGGCAAATACGCAATTGACGCAGACAAGTGCATCGAGTGCGGTGCATGCGCTGACACCTGCCCCGTAGGTGCTCCGGCTGCGGAATAAGCAGACAGAAAGCCGCCCGCTTCAGGGCGGGCGGCGCAATCACTTTGACAGACTGAATTACAGATTTGAATATATAAGGAAAGTTGGTTGATAAAATTGAAAATCAAAAAGATTTTATCCATATTGCTTGCCGCTCTGCTTATTTCAATGATAGGCATCCCCGCATTTGCGGCTGACGACAGCGGCGAAACTCCCGCCGCGGAAAGCGATTACGATTACACCAAGGACGAGAGGCTTTCCAAGGCTTCCGATCCCGAAAAATACAAAGACGGCGATTTCCAGTGGGGCGGTCTTTCTCCCGCGATGTATGGTATCATCAATGATAAGATGTATACCCTCAACGAGATTGAAAAGGCCCAGGCCATAGCCGAAGCAAAGAAAAAGGCTGCCGAGGAAGCAGAAGCCAGAAAAGAGCAGGAGGAGCAGGATAACAATCCTCAGGAAACTGCCGAAGGCGAAGAAGCGACCTACACCATCACCTTTGATGACAACGAAGGCAGCGGCGGCCCCGGCACACAGACCGGAAAGAGCGGCGTCAACAATCTCTCAACAACCTATCCCAAGAGAAAAGGCTACACCTTCGTCGGCTGGGATGAGGATAAAGAAGCAGTTGCTCCCACCTACGTAGTAGGCGGCGTCTGGGAAATCGAACTGAGCGCAGACGTCACATTATACGCAATCTGGGATGACGGCATTCCCGCTCTCGAGGATTCTACCTCAGCCGATCCCTCTCTCGAAGGCGTCAATGTTGAAGCATACTATGCTTTCAAATGCCCGAAGTGCGGCAAGGCGCTCGGCGCGACCGATCTTTTCACTATCTATAACAGAAATAAGGGCAAGTGCACCCATTGTGATGAATATCTTCCCGATCCCGGCACTCTGACCATCTACCGTTTCATCACCGTTGCCGAGGACAGCAAGCATCTCAAATCCCTCAAGAATTACGACCTGACCAAGGCTTCAAAGGGCCTCTACGGCAAGACCGCTGAGCTCTACGGCGAGGGCAAAGACCTTCCGCAGTCTGACCTTGTTTATGAAAAAGATGAAAACGGCAACGAAGTTCTTGTCGATTTCTATACCGGCGGCAACCATGTCGAATTCAAAGACAGCTTCATGACAGGCCTCTATATCTTCCTTGTCAAATTCGAGAAGTTTGCAACTCCTCTTGCAATCGGCTTCTCCGAATCCACTTACAATGACATCGTCTGGAAGATCAGAGTAGCCATATTCGGCGGCCTCGAGAAAATCCTGACTCTCTTCGTTTCAGGCTGATTATCTCCCAATAAAGCAATTTACCCGCAGGGTTTCCTGCGGGTTTTATTTATTTCATTATTAAAGCAAAAAGCAGCCTTCCCCGAGAGGAGAAGGCTGTGTGTGATTATTGATTTTCTTATGCTTTGCCTGCGCAGCCGAAGACATTGAGCATCTTGTGCTCGACAACTTCCTGGATAGCCTGGCGTGCGGGCTTGAGATACTGCCTGGGGTCGAAGTGATCGGGGTAGAGGTCAAACTGCTCGCGGATGGTAGCGGTCAGCGCGAGGCGAAGGTCGGAGTCAACGTTGATTTTGCAGACTGCCATCTCTGCCGCCTGGCGGAGCATCGGCTCGGGAATGCCGATGGCATCGGGCATCTTGCCGCCGTGAGCGTTGATTTTCTCAACATATTCGGGCATAACGGATGACGCGCCGTGAAGAACGATCGGGAAACCGGGAAGGCGCTTGCTGACCTCTTCGAGAATGTCAAAGCGGAGCTGCGGATTCTGGCCGGGTTTAAACTTATAAGCGCCGTGGCTGGTGCCGATTGCGATGGCGAGCGAGTCAACGCCGGTTCTGCTCGCGAAATCCTCAACCTGCTCGGGCTTGGTATAGCTCTCGTTGCCGGCTTCGACAACAACGTCGTCCTCAACGCCTGCGAGAGTGCCGAGCTCGCCCTCTACGGTGACGCCGCGCTCGTGAGCGTATTCAACTACCTTGCGGGTAACCGCGATATTCTCTTCATAGGGAAGGCTTGAGCCGTCAATCATAACGCTGGTGAAGCCGCCGTCAATGCAGGATTTGCAGGTCTCGAAATCGGGGCCGTGGTCAAGATGAATAGCGATGGGAACATCGGTCTCGGCTGTTGCCGCCTCAACGAGCTTCATCAGATAGTTGTGGCCCGCGTAAGCTCTCGCGCCCTTGGAAACCTGAAGAATAACAGGGGATTTGAGGTGATCCGCCGCCGCGACGATACCCTGGACTATCTCCATATTGTTTACGTTGAAAGCGCCGATAGCGTAGCCGCCCTCATAAGCTTTTTTGAACATTTCGGTGGTATTTACAAGTGCCATAAATGTTTCTCCTTTTCGTTTATTACCGCAATAATTATATCAAAAAATCGCCTTTTGTCAATGGGCGCGGTGATTAAATATTGCATTTGAAAATAATATAATGTATAATAAATGCACTAAGAATAAAGGAAGTTTCGCGATGAAAACCGAAATTGTAAATATCGGCTCAGCCGTTGAATTTGACCGCTTCGTCGCCTCCCATCCGAGCGGGCATTTTATGCAGTCCTCGCTCTGGGGCAGGGTAAAGGATGACTGGGGCTGGTTCGGCGTTCTCTGCCGCTCCGACAGCGGCGAAATTAAGGGCGCAATGGCGGTGCTCGTGCGTAAAATTTCAAAGCTCCCCTATCATCTGCTCTACGCTCCGCGCGGACCGGTCTGCGACCTTCACGATAAAGAGACGTTTGACGCGCTGATGGAAGCGGCGGAAAAAGAGGGCAGAAAATACAACGCCTACGCGATAAAAATCGACAAGGACGCCGACACAAACGATGAGGAATACAGAAAAATCGTTACCTCGGCGGGCTTTAAGATAAACCCCGTGACGGACGCCTTCAAGGGCTTTCAGTGCGCGAGGGTAATCCGCATCGACCTTGAGGGAAAGAGAGAGAACGAGGTTTTCGCCTCCTTCGATTCAGGCCACCGCCGCAAGGTGAGAGTCGCGCTCAAAAACAATGTTGAAATAGAAATCGCCGGCAGCGAAAAGGCGGACCTTTTCTATGATATGATGAAGGAGACGACCGAGAGGGACGGCTTCGAGCTCAGAAGCGCGGCGTATTTCGCCAAAATTCTCGACACATTCGGCGATAAGGCGCGGCTCTATATCGCCTATTACACGCCCGAGGGCGGAGAGAGGACCGCGATTGCGGGCGCGATTTCGCTCGTTTACGGTGACAAGCTCTGGTATTTTTACGGCGCCTCGCGCAATATTCACAGGAACCCGATGCCGAATTATCTGCTCCAGTGGGAAACGATAGAATGGGCTCTCGAATGCGGCTGCATA
>CAMUZD010000091.1 GCA_947165115.1 uncultured Clostridia bacterium | reverse complement strand
GTTCTCGGCGAGTGGAAAAAGCTTGACGATCTCTTCTATTCCGAAGACAACACCTCTTCCAATGTTGTTTATTCCGAATATGAGTTCCATGTAGGCAGCGCAAACGGCGCTCTTGTTACTGATGCCGAGGCAGATACTGCCACATATGACTACTACGGCTATGTTCATCCCGACCGCTGGGTAACCCAGACTCTCGGCGATGCCATCCGCGTTGCCAACGGTGCGGCAGCTCCCCAGGCTTCCTACACCAGAGTCGACGTTTACAGCATGAGCGTAAACGGCACCCCGACTTATGAATTCGTTGAGCCTCTCCTTCTCTATGCTTACAATAACATAGCGGTTCCGGTTCTTAACAGAATCACCAAGAGATGGCTTCGCGAGAAACTCGGATATTACTTCGATCCCGCCAAGACCGAGGAATGGGCAAAGGACGAAAACGGCCAGCCCGTTTATGATGAAGTAACAGGCGAAAGACTCAGAAGCGAAACCTATGACTATATGTATATGGGCGAAGAACCCGAGGGCGGCATCAATACCGAGGAGAGCAAGATCTTCGAACTCTTCGATGTTGATACATTCGAAGTTCCGAGAGTTACTCTTGCTTCCGGTCAGCTCTTCATTCCGAACCTCAACAGAAACGCCACTCAGATTCTTCCGAAGGTTCTTAAAGCAACATGCACATTGAATGGAACGACAACGGAATACACAAACCAGACTCTTCAGGACGGAGATGTTCTGACTTTCACCTGGACAGGCACGGATTCAAATAATGTTCAGGTAACCCGGTCGTTTGACTGGATTTACGGCGACAATACCAATATCACTCAGAACGCCGTCAATGTTGTCAAGTTCCTTCTTCAGGTTACAGAGCAGGAGTTCTTCTCCGATCTTCTTATCAGAAAAGGCGTTTATAAGACCCCTGATGAGCTTACTTATATGAGCCCGCAGCAGCTTCTCTCCTATGTTGCGAGAAGCGTAATCAATGCTAATGTTGATTATATGTGGATTGACGAAACCGGCAATGAGACTATTGCCGATGTCGGTCTTGAGGCTTGCAAGCAGCTCGCATATCAGGATATTCCGCAGTTCACTTACACAGTTGCTGCGAACGCCACCACTCAGCAGAAGGTTGAGAAGGCGCTTGCCATCCTGATGGATGTTGCGGCATATAAGATCAATGCCGAGCTCGATACCAATGAATCAGAAGGCACCGGCCTTGTCAATAACGGAACTACCAACAATACCGGCCTTGTAGGTTATCTTGGAAACGGCGGTAATTACGGCACTTCGGCCGCAACCATCGCCAAATGGGCAGTCAAGACCTACACAGACACCCAGTATGGTAATATCCTTGCCGGCATCAATCCTCAGCTTCTTACTTCCGCAACCGAGAACAGCCTCTGGAATGATCTCGATACGGTTATCAATTCAATTATCCCGATTAAAGCGGGCAGCAGCCCCTGGATAAGCGGTGAAATCGCAGGTCAGACTCAGGTAGCCAAATCGTTTATCTTCGATTATCTGTTATACCCGATTGTTGACCTTAACTTCACCAATATATTCAAGATTTTCGACAGAAACTCAAACGGTGCATTCGCAAGCGACTCAATAGAGAAAGTCCTTGTTGACACCGTTCACAGAGTATTCGATCTTCTCTTCCCGAGCGTATTCAAGAGCAGCATCACTACCATTGACGCTTTCCTGAATAACGTGTCTCTCGGCCAGATGATCAGCGACCTTGCCTGCACCCTTTCGGCAACAGGCTCCTATGCGGGACTTGCCAATACCGGAACGATCAACGGCAGAGGTAAGTGCATTGTCGAGTTCGCTCTTCCGATAGTCTGTATGATTCTCGGCCTTTCCGATACTCAGGAATTCAAAGAGCTCGAAAACTACGCTCCCAGCGTATTCTCGACTGCAAACGGCAACAGCACGGAGAAGTTCCTGATTTACAACGGTTCCACCGGTGTTAATACTTCTTATAAGAACTCCTCAGGCCAAAGAGTAATTGATAAACTCTATACTTATAAAATCAAGGGCGCAGGTGCAAGCGTAGTCGGCGGCGGCGATCTTACAGTTTCCGGCGTGCCGGCGGACTATCAGCTGGCGGCAGGTGCAAGCAAAGAAGTTACGGTTTCCGGTTTCCATGATGGTGATTTGATCGCAATCACATTCGAGTATGAAATTCTCGATGAAACCGGCACCGCTCTCAAGAAGCCCGGCGAAGATGTTTCCGCAACGCTTACATCCAAGAAATATGTTTACGCTACCGATAATGACAAGAGCGACGATGAAGCTCTTGTTTCGGTCGGTTTCAATGGCGGCACCATCGAGTATCCCACCGATATCTTTGTTTCCGGCGGCCTTTCATCACCCATCCAGGGTTATGCCTTCCGTTACACAGATAACAACAGCAACTCTTCCAAAGATGTAACCGTTTCGAGCGTATCCGTTACCGCTGCAAACGGTCATAGCGACTGGATTACCAGAACTGACAAGCAGAGCTCCTACACTCAGACCGCAGCAGGTAAAGGCGGCACCTACGTCTTCTCCCCGTTCAAAGTTGCGGACGCTGCTTATCATGAGAGCTATAAGTATGCCAAGGATACAGACGGCAAGGTCATCTATGATGAAACCACCGGTCTTCCCGAGATTATCGGCGTTGATACCGATGCTCTCGATGCAGAAAAGAACGAATATTTCGTTCCCAACGGTTCATATACCATTACCACCGTATTCTCGGCTCCCGGCGCAAGCTCTGTAACAATTACCACCAGAGTCCATCTCTATAATGACTGGGGTCTTTCCGGACTTCTCAACAGCGCTATAGCGGCCAACCGTTCATCCGCTTCTCTTGATGAAACAGGTAACGGCTATCTCAACGCTTATAATGCTGCTGTTGAAAGCACGGCAGCGTTCCTGCTCCCGCCGAGGAACAATGATTCGGGCTTTAGTGGTGCAGACTTTGATACCTGGGTCAATCTCACAACCGGCAACAATAGAAATGGTAATTATAATAATAAATATGCTCAGTATTATGCAGCTCTCTACTATCAGGTAGAGCGCATCAGACCTCACAGCGCAGGTTCCGATGCCGAATCCATGTGGACTACAATGAACGGACTTTATCCCTATAATTTCGTCCGCCGGTCCGCATCGTTTGACGGCACCACCGCATATTATAAAGATTACTATGAGTATGATGATCTGATTCATTACGGCTATGCCAAAGGTAAGCCCTACGGCATGGGTCAGAGAAACTACCTCGGCCATACCTATCAGGCATTTAAGGATGCCGCGAATTATGCGAACGGTCTTATTGACAGACAGCTCAAGTATATCGACGGCGATCCCGATACCTGGGCAGATGTTCCCGTGAACGACAGAACCGGCAGAATAGAGGCATACACCAATGCCGTTGAGGATGCAAAGTCCAACGCCATCAGCTCGGTTGAAGCGGCTTACGCTATCCACAGAGCCAACCTCATGTATGAGAGACTCAGAGAGCTGCCTATCCAGACAGGCGCAAACAGCAAGCTCCAGTGGGCTGTCAACAGATTCGGCGACATCAATGACTTCTCTTCATATTCAAATTCGAGTAAAGTCGCTTATCAGAAGGCTGTTGCTTTTGCAAACGGCACTCTGAATGAATCCACCTCGACACCCGAAAGAATCAACAGAGCCATGGTTGAGCTCATCAATGCCTGGAAGGGTCTTGTCCAAGGCGCGGATTATACCGCTATCAACAATGCTGTAGCCAATGCAAAGACATTCATCCAGGCAGCTCCGCTTAATGGCAAAGGCTTAGTTAACGGTAAAGTTGCAGCCGAAGACAGAATCGACGGCCTTGCAGCTCAGCAGCAGGTTTACACAGCAGCTTCCTATGCCGCATACCTCAGAGCGGTCAAAGCCGGTGAAAAGCTCATCGACGACAAGGCCGCAGGCGAAGACCTCGGTATTAATGATCAGTATATCATTGATAACGCAGCTCTTGCTATCTCGGATGCCTATAACGCTCTCGCTCCTTACAGCGGTGGCGGCGGCGATGATCCTCCGCCGGCTGCAGAGCCTTCAGCAACTCTTCTTGATGAAAACGGCATCTATGATACATTCGGCGATGCTTTCCGTTCCGGTGTCGGCAACGGCGAGTATTTCCCGGTAATCGATGATGAGATTCTCGGCTATTACGATTACTATGAAATAGAAGGCGGCACATACTATGTTTACTCGGAAGATGAAGGCGACTATGTAGAAGTCGACTACAGCGAAACCGGTGTTGACGGCGTTATCTACGGTCTTCCCGACGGATTTGATGATACCACTCTTGCCGATATTTTCAATGTCGAGAATGCCACAATTACAGTTGCCCAAGCAACTGAAGGTTTCTATGGTTCCGGCTCGCTTGTAATCATCAAAGATCTCGATGGTCAGGTTTACAAGTGCTACATGGCAATGTATCGCGGCGACCTTAACGGCGACGGTCAGATAAACTCTGCGGATATCAATATTCTTACATTCTTTAACTCTTCTGTTGAAGGTTATTACTATGATGAAGAGAACAGATATCTTCAGGCGGCAATGGATGTTGACGGCGACGGAGCAGCCAACGCAGTTGATATGAACGCATTGGTATACTACATTTCTTGCGATACCGACTTCAACCAGGCTACAGGCGAAAGATTTGAAGTATAGTTTAGCTTAAATAATCCGGGCAGGTTTCCTGCCTGCCCGGCACTCCAATAAACAAAATTGCTAAGGAGGAATTAACCTAATGACAAAAGCAAAACGTTTTCTGAGCGCGGTCATGGCTGTCGTCATGGTATTGACTATGCTCTCCTGCCTCGGAGTTGTTGCGAGCGCTTATGTCCATGATAAAGACTCTCTCGGTTCAAAATGGTCAAGCGAAATAACTCCCGGAGGCCCCGGAAAGGCAAAAAGATATAATGAGGACCTCGTGCCGCTTTACGGCGATGTTGAGGATAACGATGATTCGCTGTGGGTTTATACCGCTCTCGAAGCTTATGAAAAGCTTTCCGAAACAGTGGAAGTTGATCCCACTTCAACTTTTGAAGATGATGACGGCGTTGAATGGACTCTTACAGACCACTATGTTCAGCCCGAACAGGAACTTTATTTTAAGTTCTATGCAAAGTCCAACAGCTACGGCGGCAGCTGGCAGTTCACTCAGCAGTTCGACAGAAGATTCTTTGATGTTCTTTCCTGCTCATATAAAACATATACAGCCACCAAGCAGGAACTTACTCCCAAAACTTACGCTTCAGCCAATGATAAGGACGGAAGCGGTCTTTATAACAAGACTTATGTCAACAATAAGACCGACTGTAAATTCTTCGGCGGCGTAATGAATCCGGACAATCCGTATTGGGCACAAGAGAATACTCTTAACATCAACTCCAATTCGGGTGGTATGTGGGCAGAAACCAAAAAGCAGAATAACGGTTCCACCAAGTGCGGCCTCGACTGGCAGCTCACAGCTAAATGGGACTGCATCTATGCTTATGAAATTTCCACAACCGATGAAGACAATAAAGTAACTCCCCCGCTCTATACCGACGAATATCTGTATTCATTCAAGCTCAAGGTCAGAAGCACCGCAGAAGCCTATCAGGGAACAAGCACTACCTTCAATCCCTTTGCCAATGCCGATTCAACCGAGCATAATGATATCGGTCATATCGGTATGGACCTTAACCTCTATAAAGTCGGAAGGACTACCAGCTGGGCTTATGTTCAGCTCGCAAGAGAAGAGCAGGCCGACCAGGGTCTCACAAGCTATGAATATCTGCTTGGTGTTGATGAATCGACCTTCATGACCGAAGACTGTAACCACACCTTCAAGATCGGCAATCCTCCCGCACAGGGCGACGGCTACACTGCAAAATTCTTTGACGGTCAGACCGAATATACCGATCTCGAAGAGACCAATGCTACAAGCATCACCCTTCCCGCCGCTCAGACAAAGACCGGCTATACCTTCGCCGGCTGGAATGACGGCACAACCACCTATGCTGCAGGCGCAAGCTACACCCTTACTCAGGACACCGACTTCACCGCAGTATGGACCGAAGATACCTATACCATCAAGTATTATGACGGCGCAAGCGAATATGCTTCACTTGCTCAGTCCGCAACCTATACCAATAATACTATCACCCTTCCCGCTGCTCAGACCAAGTCCGGCTTCAGATTCGCCGGCTGGAACGACGGCACAACCACCTATCAGCCCGGCGCAAGCTACACCGTAACGGCAAACACAGACTTCACTGCTGTTTGGACTCAGCTTTACACCGCGACCTTCGTTGATGAAGACTCCACTTCTTACGGCTCTGCTGAGTATGCGGCAGGCGAGACAATCACCTACCCGACCGTAACCGCAAGAGAGGGCTATACCTATGCTTGGGATCCCGCAGGTGTTACCACGATGCCCGCAGCCGACACCACCTTCACTCTGAGATGGACCGCGGCAGGCAGCTCGATCACCCTTGAGACCAACGGCGGCACTCTTCCTGCAGGTCAGGATAACCCGATCACCGGTCCTAACGGCAGTCCGGTAACCGCTCCCGCAGATCCTACCAAGACCGGTTACACCTTCGCAGGCTGGTATGCAGATG
>CAMUZD010000090.1 GCA_947165115.1 uncultured Clostridia bacterium | reverse complement strand
AGAGTGCTGATACCGCGCTCTACGGGACCCTTGCTGGTGTCGGGACCGTCAACCTGATCTTTGAACTTAAGCTCAACGGTAGTTACGCCGTCCTTGGTGGTAGCCTTGGCGGAGGTAACGTCGGAGGGAAGAATGTCGTCATGATCGTGAGCGGGGATCCAGTCGGTATCCTTGGAGTTGTTTGAAAGAGCTTTTTCAGCTGCGGGCTGAAGAACGCTGAGGAGAACGCCGATAACGCCGTCGCCGGTGATCTCGCCGGAGAGAGCCATGGTCTGATGACCCTTGGGAGCGGGATTGGTAGCTTTACGAGCTGCGTTGTAGAACTCAACTACTTCTTTAGCGTCGGTGGAGTTGAACTCTTTCTTCTCTTCTTCGGTGGTTTCTTCTTCTTTGGTTTCATCTTCGGAAGCGTCTTCCTTGCTCTCATCGGGAGCTTCGGTGGATTCGTCTTCGTCGGTGGGCTCGGTTACCTCATCGGTGGGAGCTTCGGTGATTTCTTCGGTAACTTCTTCGGTTGAGGTGGGCTCTGTGGTGGTCTCATCCTCGGTCTTTGCGCCGCAGGCGGCAAGGCCGATAACAAGGGTCAGAGCAAGAAGGATTGCAAGTAACTTTTTCATGTTTTGTCCTCCTGAACTAATTTTTCTTTTTGGTATGCCGCTTTTATACAATATGAATATAAAGAGCAACATCGTAACTATAAAAATACAACATTATGCTTGATTTGTCAAGTAAATTTGATTATTTTATCTTATTAAAGAATAATATTTTATAAATTTGTTAATTATTCTGTTTTTATAAATAAATGCGTGACATATCACCGCGGCTGTGATATAATAATCAAATATAATGGGAGAGTGTACTATGAAAAAATTTGTTTCCTGGAATGTCAACGGCATCCGTGCCTGCATAAATAAAGATTTCTATGAGAGCTTTGCCTCGCTTGATGCGGATATTCTCTGCCTTCAGGAGACGAAGGTCCAGGCGGGTCAGGTGGAGCTTGATCTGCCCGGCTATCATCAGTATTGGAATTACGCCGAGAAAAAGGGCTATTCGGGAACGGCAATATTCACCCGCGAAAAGCCGCTCGACGTTGCCTACGGCATAGATATTCCGGAACACGATACCGAAGGCAGGGTGATAACTCTTGAATTCAGGGATTATTACTTTGTGACCGTGTATGTCCCGAATTCGCAGGACGGTCTTCGCCGCCTCGATTACAGGATGAAATGGGAAGACGATTTCAGGGCGTATATCAAATCGCTCGATGAGAATAAACCCGTCATCTACTGCGGCGATCTGAACGTTGCCCATAAGGAAATCGACCTGAAAAACCCCTCGGCGAATCATCAGAACGCGGGTTTCACCGACGAGGAGCGCGGCAAGATGACCGAAATGCTCGGCGCGGGTTTCATCGATACTTTCAGATATCTTTATCCCGATATGAAAGATATATATTCCTGGTGGTCTTACCGCTTTCAGGCGAGAGACAGGAACGCGGGCTGGAGAATCGACTATTTCATCGCCTCCGAGCGCCTCGCTCCGAAGATTAAAGATGCAAAAATTCACACCGATATTTACGGCTCCGACCATTGCCCGGTCGAGCTCGATATAGACATTTAAGGGGATGCTGATTTGAAGACAAGAATCATCGCAATAATTCTCGCGGTCATAGCCGCAGGTTCCGCGGCGGCGTATTTCATCACGAAGCAGCCGAAAAAAGAGGAGCCGGTAAAGCCCGTCATCGAGGATTTTTCGCTGACAAACAGCGATTATTTCAAGTCGATTGAGGTGCTCGGCGCAAACGGCGAAATCTTCCTTCCGACCGACAGGGAAGGACTCTATTACACCGCGACGCTCAAGAACAAAATCGAATATTATATCTACACGGGCGGTAAATTCGAGAAGGCGAAATACGAGGTCAAGAAGACGAAGGTCAGCCTCGGCGCCTCAAACATTTCAATACCCGTCGAGATTTCATATATTGACGCGGGCGGTCTGATAGTCGGCTACGGCGTGACGACCTCCGATATAAATAAGGACCTCAAGCTTTATGAATACGCTTTCGTGAAGATTGCGAGGAAGGCGGCGGGTTACGGCGAAGGCTACTGGCTGCTTGCCGACTTTGACAAGAGCAATTTTTATTCGCCCGAAAAGGTTTACAGCGAGATTTATAATTACAAGGTCGGCGATTCCAAGGTCAATACCGCGGTCAATCAGAATACCCGCCTTATTGACAGAAACGGCACCTACCGTCAGGACTGGACGATGCTGACCGATGAATTCATAAGAAACCTCGGCAAATCGAATTATTTCATTTCATCGAGATATTATTCCTATGAGGAGACCGGCAAGCGCTCGGATATCATGGTATGGAGCGGCGCTTACAGGCCGAAAATCGTCGCGAAGGATATAATCGGCACCTGGTTTGTCAGCGACGACAAGGGAATTCATTATCTCAAGAAATCCTCCGACGGTTTCAATTCAATAACCAAGAAAGATGATAAAGAGAAGAAGACGGTCAAATTCAGCGAGCCTTATGAGCAGTATCTCAGAAGCGGCAACTATGTTGTGAATACAAAGACCGCCGTCATGACGAATCTGCTTACCGGCGAAGAGACAGAGCTAAAAGATATTGATCTTACCAAGGCCGTTAAATTCTCAATCAATAAGGATGCGACCCGCGCCGTATTCATTTACAGCACTCAGGAAGAAAATGTGAGCAGGGTCAACACAAATCAGAAAATCACCTATTATTCATTTGATCCGGATATCGAAACCGAGACTTTTGAGGAGCCTATGCTTTATCAGGATATGACCGGTATAGTATGGCTCGAGGGCGGCAACAGCGTAATGACCGTCAGGGCAATTACCGATGACGGCGAAAAAACCGGCAGCGTCGTCTATACCTTCAGCGCAGAATAAGGAGACAGATATGGGTTTATTTACTAAGATTTTCGGCGATTATTCGTCAAAAGAAGTCAAGAGAGTGAAGCCCATAGCCGATAAGGTTATGGAGCTCGAAAAGGAATATGCCGCGCTCAGCGATGAGGAGCTTCAGGCAAAGACTCCCGAATTCAAGGAGCGCCTTGCAAACGGCGAAACTCTCGATGATATTCTTCCCGAGGCGTTTGCCGCCTGCCGCGAGGCATCTTCGCGCGTCATAGGATTAAAGCATTTCTATGTCCAGATTATCGGCGGAATCATCCTGCATCAGGGCAGAATCGCCGAAATGAAGACCGGTGAAGGCAAAACGCTCGTCGCCACTCTTCCCGCATACCTCAACGCTCTCGAAGGCAAGGGCGTTCATATCGTCACCGTAAACGACTACCTCGCCCGCCGCGACTCCGAGTGGATGGGTAAGGTTTACAGATTTATGGGCCTCACCGTCGGCCTTATCATTCACGAAAAAGAGGGTAAGGACAGGCAGGATGCCTACGCCGCAGACATCACCTACGGCACAAATAACGAGATGGGTTTCGACTATCTGAGAGACAATATGGTCGTCTACAAAGAGCAGAAGGTTCAGCGCGGCCACCATTTCGGCATTGTCGACGAGGTTGACTCGATTCTTATCGATGAGGCGAGAACCCCGCTCATCATTTCGGGCAGAGGCGAGAAATCCACCGATTTATATAAGATGGCAAACTCGTTTGCAACTTCGCTCAAATGCATGAGAATCAAAGAGGTTGACAGCAAGACCGATGTTGACGATCTGGTTGACGACAGCATTGACTATGTTGTTGACGAGAAGGCAAAGACCGCCACGCTCACCAAAAGCGGCGTTGCCAAGGCCGAGAAATTCTTCAATCTCGAAAACCTCATGGACAGCGAGAATATGACTATTCAGCATCATATCAACCAGGCAATCAAGGCAATCGGAGTCATGAAGCGCGATGTCGACTATGTTGTCAGGGATAATCAGGTGCTTATCGTTGATGAATTCACGGGCCGTATAATGCTCGGCAGACGCTATAACGAAGGCCTCCACCAGGCTATTGAAGCCAAGGAAGGCGTAAATGTCGAACACGAGAGCAAGACTCTCGCGACCATAACGTTCCAGAATTATTTCCGCCTTTATACAAAACTCTCGGGTATGACCGGAACGGCCATGACCGAAGAGGGCGAATTCAATCAGATTTACTCCCTCGATGTTATCGCGATTCCGACCAACAAGGACATGGTCCGTGAGGATATGCCCGATGTAGTCTATAAGAATAAGAGAGCGAAATACAAGGCAGTTATCGATACGATAATCGAAGCGCACGAAAAAGGGCAGCCCGTGCTGGTCGGCACTGTTTCAATTGAAAAATCCGAAGAACTCTCCTCGCTTCTCAAGAAGAGGGGAATCAAGCATGAAGTCCTCAATGCAAAATACCACGACAAGGAAGCGGAAATCGTCGCCCAGGCAGGTAAAGAGGGCGCGGTCACAATCGCTACCAATATGGCGGGCCGCGGAACCGATATCAAGCTCGGCGGTAACTCCGAATATCTTGCGAAGGCCGAAATGCGCCGCATGGGCTACACCGAGGAGCTTATCGAAGAGGCGACCGGCTTTGCAGAAACAGATAATGAAGAAATCCTTGAGGCGAGAAAGACCTATACCTCACTCGAGAAAAAATACGATGAAGAAATCGAGCCCGAGGCAAACAGAGTCCGCGAAGCGGGCGGCCTGTTTATTATCGGCACCGAGCGCCACGAATCCAGACGTATCGACAACCAGCTCAGAGGCCGTTCCGGCCGTCAGGGCGACCCGGGCAAGAGCCGTTTCTTCCTCTCTCTCGATGATGACCTTATGCGTCTTTTCGGCGGCGAGAGAATCAATACGATTATGAATACCCTCAAGGCGGATGAGGATCTGCCGATTGAGGCGAGGATGATTTCAAATACAATCGAGAACGCACAGAAGAGAATTGAGGGCAAGAACTTTGCCATCAGAAAGAACGTTCTCCAGTATGACGATGTCATGAACCGCCAGAGAGAGCTTATTTATAAGCAGCGCGATCAGGTGCTTGACGGCGAGGAACTGAAGCCCGTCATCACAAGGATGATTCATTCCTCAATCGATGCTGCGGTTGACTCTGCGTGCAGCGATGCCGCGCATTCAAGCGAATGGAATATCGACGCCCTCAGAGAGAAATTCAACGGCTGGCTTATGACCGAGGATGATTTCAAAGACGGCGTTTCCGATAAAGAGGAAATCCGCGAAACCCTCTATGAGCGCGCTGATAAGCGCTACGAAGAGAGAGAATCACTCTTCGGCAACGATGAAAACGGCGTTCCCGTAATGCGTTCGCTCGAAAAGATGATCCTGCTCCGCAATGTTGACAAGCACTGGATGGATCACATCGACGCCATGGATCAGCTGCGCCGCGGCATAGGTCTGAGAGCTTACGGCCAGGCGGATCCTGTAGTCGCTTACAGAGAAGTCGGCTCCGATATGTTTGACGCGATGAATGAGGAAATCCGCGAGGAAACCGCGATGCAGATTCTCACCTTCGTTGTCAAGAGGCAGGAGGATACCGAGCGCAAGCAGGTTGCGACCATCACCGCGACCAGCGGCTCGAGCGACGGCACGGATAAGAAGAGACCGGTCCGCAACACCGAAAAGAAGGTCGGTCCGAATGATCCCTGCCCCTGCGGCAGCGGCAAGAAATACAAGAAATGCTGCGGCAGCGTAAATAAAGAGCAGTAACGGAGTAATATGAAAAGAATTGTCTCGGCAATCAGTTTCATTTTAATATTTGTTATGATTATCACAGCCTCTGCCATCCCGGCAGGGGCTGAAGGAGATTCCGTGACTTATGTTGCGCCTAAAGATATAAAAATCAACGGGCAATATGATGGACTTGAGTGGAGAGGGTATGCTGTTAATCATCCTTTCGGCCAACCGGGAACGGGCAGCAGTGAAAGGATTAATACCGGTAACGATGTTGTTGCCGCAACAGTTCAGATGGCAAGGGTCGATAAAAACACGGTTAAATTCAATGTTTCTGGTCAATTGGAAGAATCAGGGGAAGACATCAATAATATAGGCGTTAAAATCTCGATTGATAACAGCGAGTATGCACAGATAACACTTGCCGATGGTCAAAACAAAAAGGTTACTATGGTGAACGACGCTGACTATGAGATGACCGGAGCTTTGTCTTTTGACAAGCCAAGCGGTTCATTGATTTGTGAAATAGAAGTAGTTGCCAAGAGTAGTGAATTCGGAGAGAGCATTGATTGCAGTGTAAGAATAATTGATGGTAACGGCATTGAATCTACTAAGGGAAAGATTTCACCCCCGAGCATAACAACAACTACAAAGAAACCTACCACAACCAAGCCACCTAAATCAACAACAACAAAACCCGCTAAGACGACAACTGAAAAGTCAACCACAACCAAGCCCGAAAAAACCACGACGACAAAAGCGACGACCACTGCCACAACAGAAGTAAGCCACAGAACCCGCCGCACAACTACTGCAAAATCGACGACGGAAAAGAAGACCGAAAAAGCCTCAAAAGCCAAGGCCACCAAGGTCAAGACTACCAAGGCAAAAACAACAAAAGCAAAGAAAACTGAGACAAAAGCCGAGCGTTCACTGGCCGAAAACTATTAGATCGGAAGAGCGTCGTGTAGGGAAAGAGTGTAGATCTCGGTGGTCG
>CAMUZD010000089.1 GCA_947165115.1 uncultured Clostridia bacterium | reverse complement strand
ATTCTGTTATCCATAACTTCATCAAGTAATACAGATAACGCTTTTCCCAGCGATGAATCGGCATTATAACCGAGAGAAATCAATTCTCTGCCGTCAACTTCAAGGTCTTTGATTCCGAAGCAGGGCTCCTGCTCAACAATCTCTCTGAAGAATTCTTTAGCAGTTTCATTCTCCGAAAGAAACTTTTCTGTCAGGAAAGAATCAAGTGCTCGAACATCTGCTTCCCTTACCTCAAATAATTCGCGGATTGTATCCTCGCCGAGCAAACCAATATACTTCTTAAAAGTCTTTTTGCTCATTTTTTCGGGCATGAGCCCGTGATATTCAACCAGATTGCAGACATGTTGCCTGAGTCTGTTTGAAGATTTCATATAATTAAGAATTTTACGCGCTATCTCTACGCTGACTTTTGCATGATCGTAAAAGTGCCCGACGCCGTTTTCGTCAACGGTTTTGACAGCCGGTTTACCGCTGTCATGAAACAGCATCGCAAGGCGAAGCTCTGCATCGGCTCTGATATTCTCAACAGCGTGAAGCGTATGATGCCAGACATCGTATTTATGGGCCCTGTTTTGCTGGTCGAGATTATGCATAGGCTCGAGCTCGGGCATAATCGTAAAAATCACATCGCAGTAATTATCAAGAACCGAATATACATTTTTGCCTTCAAGAAGCTTGCATAATTCGGAAAAAATCCGTTCTTTAGATATATAATTCAGCAATTCACGATTGCGGTGAATTGAATCTGATGTATCCTTATCTATTTCGAAACCTAAAACACTTGCAAACCTGAGAGCGCGCATAATTCTCAATGCATCCTCGCCGATTCTTTTATCGGCCTCGCCGACGCATTTTATTATTCTTTTATTTATATCTTCTATTCCGCCGAAATAATCAACAATTCCGTTTTTCGGATGAAACGCAAGTGCATTACAGGTGAAATCCCTGCGCGATAAGTCATTTTTCAGCTCAAGTGTAAACTGAACGGAATCGGGCCTTCTCATATCGGAATAATCGCCGTCAATTCTGAAAGTAGTAATTTCAACCGGTTCTGCATTAATAAGAACCGTTACCGTTCCATGTTTAAGGCCGGTTTTTATAAGCCTAAAATCGGCAAATACTTTTTCAGTTTGCGAAGGCAGAGCGGAAGTCGCAATATCGAAATCGTGAGCCGGCCGGTCCATAACCATATCGCGCACTGCGCCGCCTACAACATAAGCTTCAAATCCGGCTTCATTAAGCAAATCAATTGCTGTTTCGGCATATGCAGGTATTTTCATATTTCCGATTATTCCCATGTTTTCCATATCTCGGGGCAGTAACCGACAGTGCTCAGCTTTCCGTTCCGGACTATCGGAGTTTTGAAAAGCTCACCGTTTTCAAGCAGTTTTTCTATTTTTGCTTCATACTGAACATATTTTATGAAGCTTTTCTCATAACTTTTTGATTTTTCGTTAATTAGGTCATCCAGAGAATCTACGTTTGCGAGAACCGAATTCAGCTCGCCTTTACTCATAGATTTCTGCGCTAGGTCTATGAACTGGAATTTGATATTTCTCTCCTTGAAATATCTCTGTGCCTTCTTTGTATCAAAGCATTTATTCAACCCGAAAATCTGAATATTCATATCAATAGGCCTCAAACTTACTGATTGTTGCAAAGCATCTGGCTTTCTTTATTACCAACTTGAAATACCGCGCCCTTATCTCATCAAATCTGCATATTCTCTTATAACCGATTACCGTTTCTTTCGCAAGCTTCTTCCATTTGTCTTCCGATTTTACGTAAAGTTCAAAACTCTCAACCTGCTGACCGGTGGCAATATGCTCACCGATAACGATTTTATTTATATCATATTCATCACCAAGATCGAGAATCAGCTCTGCACCTTCAGGGTTTTCTCCTGAATGCCAGAAAGTATCGGGATTGCCGTCAAGAACCATCTGACCGGTATGTTTCTCATCAAGATGCCTGTTATCAGTAATTATCGAATCCTCCGCCAGGTTTTCATTGAAATCTATGTCGAGTTGTGCTCCGAAAGACAGCAGAACCTCAACATCTTTTTCATTGATTTTTCCGGAAGGCATCGGCGGTATATTCAGAAGAAAAGCAGAATTTGCTCCGACTGAATTATAATAGATTTCAATCAGCTTTGAGAGAGGTTTTACCGTATAATCGTCATCTTTATGATAAAACCATCCCTTACGGATTGAAACATCAACTTCAGCGGGATACCAGATAAGTTTATTACATTTCTTAATATACTTATCAGAGCCGAGATCAGGAAGCGTAGGATTGATTTTTCTCGGAGGCTTCGTAATATCGGGATTGTCTTTAGCTTTTATAAGTTCGCACTGCGAATAGTAATAAGGAACCACGCTCCATTCGCTCTTTCTGCATACTCCGGCCTCGTTACCACACCAACGGACATCAGGGCCGCAGATGTGAATTGTAGCATCGGGCTGAAGCTCTCTTATAAGGTCAAAATAACCCTGCCAGTCATAATCCTGCTTTCTGCCGTTTTTACCTTCTCCGCAGGCACCATCAAACCAGACGCAGAATATGTCACCGTATTGAGTGAGCAGCTCTTTAAGCTGATTCTTGAAGAAAGTATTATATGCAACTCCGCTGCCGTAAGTTTCCTCATGCATATCCCATGGAGAAACATATACCCCGAATTTAATGCCAAATTCCCTGCAGGCATCGGCGCACTCGCGGACTACATCGACCTTTCCGTCCTTCCAGAGACTCTTGGCAACAGAATGCTCGGTGTATTTACTGGGCCAGAGGCAAAAACCGTCATGATGCTTTGCAGTAAGAATAAGTCCGCTCATATGAGAAAGTTTGCAAAGCTTCGCCCACTGACGGCAATTCAGCTCTTCAGGATTGAAAAGCTCAGGATCTTCGTTACCGTTTCCCCGCTCTGTATCGGTAAAAGTATTCATGCCGAAATGGATAAAAGCATACATCTCATTCTCCTGCCATTTAAGCTGGCGGGCAGAAGGAACAATCGATGCGGCATATTTGATATAATCGGGATAATTCTTCATTTAAGTGCTCCAAATCAAGAAATCTATTCTTTTTTATAATACCATTTTTAATTAAATGTTTCAACTGATTATTGACTTTATTTTAAGAATAATTTAATATTAAGGCGGTGATAAAATGAATTATTGTGATTATGTAAATATCAAACAAGGCTCGGATTCTACACACAGGTTTTCGAACGGAAACACGCTTCCACTCTGCCAGCTGCCATTCGGAATGACGGCTTTTGCACCGCAGACTGGACAAAATGAATTCAGATGGTATTATCATCCGCGCAGCAGAAGTTTCGATGGAATAAGGCTTACTCATCAACCCTCTCCATGGATAGCCGATTATGGCGCATTCTGCTTTATGCCGCAGAGAAAGCCTCTTAATATATCTGAAGAGATGCGTTGGTCCGGCTTCAGGCCTCAGGACGCAGTGCTGAAGCCGTATTATCTAAAGTATGATTTATTGAGATACAGAGCATCAATCGAAGTTACTCCAACCGAAAGATGCGCTGTAATGAGGCTTAAATTCAATGACAAATCCGATAATTTCTTTTCGGTCTTGCCGGTTGCAGACGAATACGCATATAGATTTGATAATGAATCAAGTATTCTTTATGCCGAAACAAATCAAAGTGCCGGTAAAGAAAGCGTCAATTTCAAGGAATATCTTGTTATTAAATTCCCCGAAAACTCAATATCCAAAGATGAATTATTCGTCGGAGATTTTGATAAGCAAGAAAAAGGAACAACAATTTCCGGAGAAAATACTGGAATACATATAGGTTTGATTTCAAATGAAATAGAAATCAAAATCGGCGTGTCATATATTTCATATGAGCAAGCCTCAATAAATCTTGATAGAGAAACAAGCGGCAAAAATTTTGATGAAATCTGCGAAAATGCACACATTATCTGGGAAAAATATCTTTCGAGAGTTAAGATCGAAACTTCCGATGACAAAGTATTCAGAACCTTTTATTCCTGCCTTTACCGAGCATTTTTATATCCGCATAAAGCTTTTGAAATAGATTCAGACGGAAAAGATGTTCATTATTCCCCCGCCGACGGCAAAATCCATGACGGTAAAAGATATACCGATAACGGATTCTGGGATACATACAGAACCTGCTATTCTTTCTATTCGCTCGCTGCTAAAGAAGAGCTTAAAGAAATGCTCTCGGCGTTTATAAATGAATACCGCGAATCCGGATGGCTTCCGCGATGGCTTTCTCTCGGAGAGCGCGGATGTATGCCCAGCACACTTATAGATGCTGTTATCTGCGACGGTGCTAAAAAAGGTTTAATATCAAATGAAGATCTCAAGACTGCTCTTGAAGGAATGATAAAGCACGCCACCGTCAATGCTCCGGAAGACAGATTCGGCAGAAACGGCGCCGAAGACTACTGTAAGATTGGATATGTTCCCTGTGATAAGGAGAAAGAAAGCGTAAACCTGACACTTGATGCCGCATACGGCGACTGGTGTATTGCCGAAATCGCTGCAATTCTCGGTAAATCCGATATTGAAACAAAATACCGAAAGAGAGAAAAGAATTATGCAAATCTCTTTGATCCTCAGACTGGTTTTATGAGGCCGCGCTTCTCTGACGGCAGATTCAGGGAAGATTTCAGCCCTATTGGCTGGGGAAGAGATTATACTGAAGGCAGCGCCTGGCAGAATTCATTTGCTGTTCCGCATGACATAAACGGCCTTGCTGATTTATACGGCGGCAAAGAAAAGCTTATTGCAAAAATCGATGAATTATTTGCAACTCCGCCGGAATATGAAGTGATAGGTTACTCAACGGAAATACACGAAATGACGGAAATGGCCGCAGCGGATTTCGGTCAATGCGCAATTTCAAATCAACCGAGTTTTCATATTCCCTATATCTATTCGGCTCTCGGTGAGACTGAAAAAACTGCTTTTTGGGTCAAAAAGCTCTGTGACGAATCGTTTTCATATAAGGATGACGGATTTCCCGGAGATGAGGACAATGGCTCAATGGCGCTTTGGTATATATTCTCGATAATAGGTTTCTATCCTTTCTGCCCAGGAAAAAATGAATTCGTAAAAGGTATCAAACAAGTTGATAAAGTCGAAATACTCGGCAAAGAAATTGACACGGAGAAATATGAGGGCAACACAATCCCTTATGAAGATTTGATATGAAGAAAAAACTGCTTAACAAAAATAAATACCCTGCAAAATGTGAATACTGCGCCAGAGGGAGACTTTCTCCGGACGGCAAATCTGTTCTTTGTCCTAAAAAAGGACTTACAGACCTTGATGATTCATGCAGAGCATATAAATACGATGTGATGAAACGTGTCCCGGCAAAGCAGCAGATAATCAATCCAGCTGATCCGAAAGATTTTGAAATATGAACTGCAAAAAAGAATTTGTTTGCAGACATCTGCCAACTGTAAACTGCCACGCTTCTACCGTGTTGCCGCTTGATAACGGCAGAGTAATAGTTGCATGGTTCGGAGGCACAAAAGAAGGGAATCCGGATGTCAACATCTGGTATGCAATAAGAACTGACGGCGTCTTTTCAATACCTAAAGAGATATCGGTTTCAAGTAAACTGCCGCATTGGAATCCCGTTTTATCTGAGCTTCCCGACGGAAGAATTGCACTATACTTCAAAGTCGGCAAAAAGATTAAAAAGTGGAAAACATATGTTTGCTATTCTGCTGACGGCGGCTACACTTTTTCACCTCCGATTGAACTTGTCAAAGGAGACAGAAGCGGTGGCAGAGGTCCAGTCAAGAATAAATGCATAGTTCTCTCAAACAGCAGAATTCTTGCACCTGCGTCAAGCGAAAAGAGAGGCTGGAGGTGCTTCGTGGATATTTCTGATGACGGCGGAAAAAGTTGGGAAAGAAGTCGGTATATAAAAACCGAGCCTGCATTCGCTCTGTTGAACAAAGAAAACGGATATACTCGGAACAAAATCAAAATGATTCAGCCGACTTTATGGGAAAGCGAACCCGGAAAAGTTCATATGTTTACAAGAACTGCATCAGGCAGAATATACCGGAGCGACAGCGAAGATTACGGAAAGACATGGTGTGAAGCTTATCCGACAAAATTGCCCAATAACAACAGCGGAATTGATGTGGTAAAAACTCCAGATGGCAGACTGTTTCTCGTTTCAAACCCAGTTTCGAAAAATTTGGGCGAGCGCTTCCCTCTCACTGTTCAAATATCGGATGATAACGGTAAAACATTCTCCGATTTCCTTACTCTGGAAGAAGAAAAAACAGACAGCGAATTCTCATATCCAGCCATTACCTATTCAGATAATAAGCTGTATATAACTTATACTTGGGAAAGATTGAATATAGCTTATCGGGAAATAGAAGTATAACACAAAGCAAATAATCCCCGTCGATTGACGGGGATTATTTTGGCGCCTACTGTAGGGCTCGAACCTACGACCCTGCGGTTAACAGCCGCATGCTCTACCAACTGAGCTAAGTAGGCAAAATATATAAATGAGTATTATTAAAAGGAATGTCGGCGTCGACCTATCTTCCCGGGGCGCTGCCGCCCAAGTATTTTCGGCACTATTGAGCTTAACTACCGTGTTCGGGATGGGAACGGGTGGACCCTCAATGTCATCAACACCGACTGTATGCTTAACACGCTTTTGACGTGAAGCTGACTAATATGGTGACCCGTAGCGGATTCGAACCGCTGTTGCCGGCGTGAGAGGCCGGAGTC
>CAMUZD010000088.1 GCA_947165115.1 uncultured Clostridia bacterium | reverse complement strand
ATCAATAACACTTAATGCTGTTTGAACACCTTTTTCAGTTGGAACAATTGGGTCAACTCTCAAAATATGTTTGACGACAACGACGATATCCAGGGCGTCTGGCACAACTGGGAAAATACCGACGACGCAGAGTAATTCAACTTATAATAACAAATCCGCAGGGCGTTCTGCTCTGCGGATTTTTCTGCTTTATTTCTGCCCGTAGTATGCGTTCGGGCCGTGTTTTCTCATATAGTGTTTCTTGCGGATAGCCTGGCTTGCGGGCGCGGCGCCGAGCTGCTCGCTCAGATACGCCATCTTTGCCACCTCTTCGAGAATCGCGCTGTTTTTTGCGGCGGCGTCCGCGTTCTTTCCCCAGGTGAACGGCCCGTGCGAATGGACGAGCACTGCGGGGACAGCATTGTAATCGATATTTCTGCTCTCAAACCAGTCGGCGATAACCCTGCCGGTATTGAGCTCATATTCCTCCTCGATTTCGGCTCGCGTCAGATCGCGGGTGCAGGGAATTGCGCCGTAGGCGAAGTCCGCGTGAGTCGTGCCGTAGGGCTGAATTTCGCTGCCCGCCTGAGCGAATGCGACCGCGAAGGTTGAGTGCGTATGCGCAACGCCCCCGATTTCGGGGAAGCGCCTGTATAATTCAAGATGAGTCGGCGTATCGGAGGAGGGGTTGAGCTCTCCTTCAACCTTTTTGCCGTCGAGCGACATAACGACCATATCGGCGGGCGTGAGCTTTCCGTAGTCAACGCCCGAGGGCTTTATTACCATCAGTCCGCTCTCGCGGTCGATGCCCGAAACATTGCCCCAGGTAAAGAGCACGAGCTTATAACTGACAAGGTCGAGATTCGCCTTGTAAACTTCTTCCTTTAATTTCTCAAGCATAACATACCTCGGTTAAAAAAGTGAAATTATCGAGCCGTAGATGCCCGCAGGGTCGTTGTTGAATGCTTCCTGAATCTTCTCCGCCTGCTCATAGTCGACGGCGTGGAGAGTGACCGAAAGAAGCACTTTCTCCTTGTGGAGCACCTTGCAGGTTACATTGTATCCGTCATCGGTCTGCTCGATTTTCGCCTCGGTCGTGCCCTCGAGCTTTTTGCGCATCTGAACTGCCGCGGCATCGGCGAGCGCTCTCTCGCGAACGGAAGCGGGCAGCTCTCCGCCTATTTCGGCGAGCGTTCTCCTGCCCTTTTCGGTCAGGGAGAGAACTCCGTTTTCATCGCGCATCAGAGAGCCGTTTGCGACAAGCTCGTCAACCGCCTGCACGGATTCAAAATAATTCGCGAGCATGTGTTTTGTCAGCGCCTCGACCGCGACATCCGCCGTCAGCGGCTCGTCAAGACGCGAAACAAGATATTCAACAAGCAGTTTTATCTGCGCCGTGTTGCGCAGACCTCCCGGGGAGACACCCTGGATAAAAGCATTTGAATCGTAATCCATTATTTGTTTCTCTTTCTGCCTTTAATGTCTTTTCTCTTATTGAAATGCGGGTTTATCGGCTTGCCGTAGCGGCCTCTCTCGCGGCATTCCTCGGTCAGGAATTTCTCCTTCGTGCCATAGAGACCGCAGAGATTTGCCCATCCCTCGCAATAGAGCCAGTAGTAAGATATATTCTTCTTTTTCCTGAGCTTGCACAGAGCGGGAAGACCGCACCAGATAACCGACGGGAGCGCGATGATAAAGAGCCAGGCGGGCCCGAGAATCATCGTCTGCACGGTGTGGCCGTATTCGTGGATTCTTGTATCGTGGCGCTTGTCGCCGGTGATATTCTTATTGATGAATATAAACATTCCGAGGCTCACGCCGCCGAAGTTTTTCTTCTCTATATAAGTGACGAGCGCGTTGTGATACCATTCGCTCTCACAGCCTCTTGATTTATAGATTGCGAGCATTACAAGGCCCAGTATATTCTGAAGCAGGCCGTATGTAAACTGCCAGAAAAAGAAGAGAATCTTTCTTACCGTTTTCATGATTATCACCCGATTTGGTTTATATAATCCCCGTATCCGCGAGGATTTTCATTGTTTCTTCAGCGCTTGTGTGGAGAATTCCGGTGCTGCCGAGAGCGTTCCAGGCCGTGATTGTCGATTCAAGGTCGTCAATGAGAATACATCCCTCGCCCTTTGCAAACCCCCTTTTCTCCGCCCTGCGGACCGTATTTACAACTATATCCTGCGAGAGCAGGCGGCGCACCCATTTGATTTTATCCTCCGCGACATCCGAGAGCCCGCGCCTCGGGCCGGGAATGCCCGTGAGGATTTCGCATTTATCGCCGTATTTGTCATACAGCTGGTCAAACATTTCCTTCGCGCCGGGCATGAGCTCCAGCTTATCGTAAAAATGCGGGATTTTCTTGACCTCGTCCCACATGAGATCGTCGTAGGCGGGGTCTTCATCCTGCTTGAGCGGGGGAGGAAAACCGCATAATTCGGCGACGCCCCGGTTGAAATCGGCGAGCACGCCGTCCATATCCAGATAAATCTTATCAACCCTCATAATTATCCCGCCCTTCGTTCACATAATAAATATATCATAATTCGCCGGGCGCTTCAATATGAATATCGCCAAAATTTAATATTTGTTAATATATCGCGCGCAAAAATATATTAAAATAAACGCAAGGAGGGATAACAATGAAGAAATATTTACTGGGAATAATCGTGCTTCTCGTGATCGGCTTCTTCGCCTGGAAATCAATGGCTCCCGCAGGCGATCCGAACAGAAGCGTTGCGAATCTGCCGGATCCCAAGCAGTCTGCGGCGATCGGCGGAACCGAATTCGAAGAGGCGGAATATGATGTCTCCGTCAAATACAAGATGTCCTATGATATGACGGCGCTCGCGGTCAGCACGAAGAAATACAGCGGCTATACCCTTCAGGACAGAATCGCTCCGAAGGATGTCGCCTTCGCCTGGGGCAAGGTCGCGGAATACAATGACCGCATTAATTATCACTGGTCGCAGAGCGGCAGATGGTATTACTGGCATGTAAACGATGCAAATGAACTTTCGCCGGTCGGCGGCGAGAGCGGAGTCAACCGCCACAGCGCCAACAACCATCTGATTCCGTCAACGGATGCGATCAAATCTCAGATTATGCAGATAAAAGTCGGCGATGTAGTCCACGTCACGGGCTATCTCGTTGATGTCAGGGGCGAAAAATCCGACGGCACCTATTTTCTCTGGAATTCGAGCACCTCGCGCGATGACACCGGCGACGGCGCCTGCGAGGTAATTTACGTCACGGGAATAGAGATAAAGTAAGGAAGAGAATATGAAAGGGAAACTCAGGGAAGAACTGAAATCGCTGAAGCTTAAAAACTTCGCGGCGCTGACTCTCGCGGGAATAATCTATGCGGTAGGAGTCACGGTATTCATCGCTCCGGTCGATTTATACGACAGCGGAATGTCCGGCACCTCGATGCTGCTCGGACAGATTACGCCCGCATTCCTGCCCCTCTCGTTCTTCCTGATTGCCCTGAATGTCCCGCTTTTCCTTTACGGCCTGCGCAGGCAGGGGCTCGCCTTCACCGTCTATTCGATATGGACGGTCGGCGTTTACGCTCTGTGCGCCTGGCTGATAACCGATATCCTGCCGGTTGATGTCAGCATCGCGTCTCCCCTTGCGGGCAAGGATCTGCTGCTCTGCGCCATTTTCGGCGGAGTCATTTCGGGCGCGGGGAGCGGCCTCGCAATCCGTTTCGGCGGCGCGGTCGACGGCATCGAGGTTATCTCGGTAATCTTCGCCAAGCGTCTCGGCCTGAGCGTCGGCAACTTCATGATGATATATAATGTAATCCTCTATGTTATCTGCGGAGCGGTGATTCACAGCTGGACCCTGCCGCTTTATTCGATAGTCACCTGCGTCGCGGCGCTGAAAACCGTGGATACGATAGTTGAGGGCTTTGACCGCGCGAAATGCGCAATGATAGTCACGACAAAGCCCGTTGAAATCGGGCTTGAGCTCAGCGAAGCATTCGGCAGCGGAGTTACCCAGGTCGCCGCCCGCGGAGGTTATTCTCAGAAGGAAAAGGCGATTATCTATTTCGTAGTCAACCGCTTCCAGGTGACGAAGATGAAAGATATAGTGCATTCGGTCGATCCCAAGGCATATATAACCATAAGCGAGGTCGCAGATATTATCAAAGCGGTTGATACAGAATAGGAGAGGGAAAATGTTTTTCAAATCGGTTTTTCTGAAAATTGCGGCGTTTGTGATAACGGCTGTCATGCTGATTGCGGCGGGGAGCATGAATACCGCGGAATACGACGTTGAATCCCCCGAAGAATGCAGATTCAATTTCACGGTCCTATCCGACTGCCATATTGAGGGCAACAATTTCCCGCGCTATAAGGTATTTGCCAATTCCCTGCAGAATGTGAAAAAGAACAGGAGCGGCAACGACGCGGTCGTTTTCCTCGGCGACAGCACCATGAACGGCCAGAATATCGAGAATCTGCTCTTTCACGGCGCCGTTTCTTCAATTCTCAAAGGCGAGAAGGTGCTGACCGTTGTCGGCAACCACGATATCGGCAACGGCTCGGGCGATTATGAGACGCTTCAGAACCGCTGGTATGACTATACCGGAGCGTTCTTCGGCAGAGAGCTTGAGCATCCGTATTACTACGAAGTGATAGACGGCTATTATTTCATTGTGCTCGGCCCCGAAACGCAGAGCGTCAATGATTTCTATATCTCCGATGAGCAGTATGAATGGCTCGAAGGGCTGCTCGCAGAGGCGGCGGAGGGCGGTAAGCCCGTATTCGTCTTCTCGCATCATCCGGATAATTATGCGGTTGACGCCGAAGGCAATGAGACAGACCGCCTTATCGATATGCTCGCGGAATACGCCTCGGATCATCCGCTTTTCAGCTTCGTGGGGCATACCCATATGCCTCTTTACCTCTTCTGGTCGTTTCACGATGACCTCGGCTACCCCGAAATCTATCTGCCCCGCCTGACTCATCTTGCGGGCGAGGACCGCGAAATCTACAAGCAGAGCGGAATCGGCATCGAGGTCGAGGTCTATGATGACGAAGTTCTTGTCCGCGGCAGGGATTTCTACCGCGGCGAATGGCGCGTCGACGATGAGGAAGACGGCACGCTCTGCGAGATGAGATACCCGCTGGGCGAATAAAAATTTTATAAAAGCAGAACTCCCCAACCTCTGTGAGATTGGGGAGTTTGTTTATGCCGTTATGAATTTCAGTTCGCTTTCTGCACCTGAACTCAGCCTTCGGCGATAGCTGCCTGCGCTGCTGCGAGGCGGGCGATGGGAACTCTGAAGGGTGAGCAGGAGACATAGTCGAGGCCGATCTTGTGGCAGAACTCAACGGATGTCGGGTCGCCGCCGTGCTCGCCGCAGATACCGCAGTGAAGAGCGGGATTGACGGGCTTGCCGAGCGAGATAGCCATCTCCATAAGCTTGCCTACGCCGGCCTGGTCGAGCTTTGCAAACGGATCGTTCTCAAAGATCTTGGTATCATAGTAAGCGTCGAGGAACTTGCCTGCGTCGTCACGGCTGAAGCCGAAGGTCATCTGAGTAAGGTCGTTTGTACCGAAGCAGAAGAAGTCTGCCTCTTTGGCAATCTCGTCAGCGGTGAGAGCCGCTCTGGGAATCTCAATCATTGTGCCGACTTCATACTTGAGGTCTGCGCCTGCTGCCGCGATTTCGGCGTCAGCGGTCTCAACGACGATCTTCTTGACGAATTTGAGCTCCTTGATTTCGCATACAAGCGGAATCATGATTTCGGGCTTGACGGTCCAGTCGGGATGAGCCTTCTGAACGTTGATTGCCGCGCGGATGACAGCCTTGGTCTGCATCTTTGCGATTTCGGGATATGTAACTGCAAGACGGCAGCCTCTGTGACCCATCATCGGGTTGAACTCGTGGAGGGAGGAGATGATGGCCTTGATGGTCTCAACGCTCTTGCCCTGAGTCTCTGCGAGAAGCTTGATTTCGTCTTCGGTGGTGGGAACGAACTCGTGAAGAGGAGGATCGAGGAATCTGATGGTAACGGGGTTGCCTTCAAGAGCCTCATAGAGTTTTTCGAAGTCACCCTGCTGATAGGGAAGAATCTTCTCAAGAGCAGCTTCTCTCTCTTCAACTGTATCGGAGCAGATCATCTCGCGGAAAGCGGCGATTCTGTCTGCCTCGAAGAACATATGCTCTGTACGGCAAAGGCCGATGCCCTCTGCGCCGAGCTCGCGCGCCTTCTTGGCGTCTGCGGGAGTGTCGGCATTGGTGCGGACCTTGAGCTTGCGGTATTTGTCGGCGAGAGCCATGATTCTGCCGAATGTGCCGGCGATCTGGGCGTCAACGGTGGGGATGATGCCGTCATAGATATTGCCGGTTGAGCCGTCGATTGAAATATAGTCGCCCTCATTGAAGGTCTTGCCTGCAAGGGTGAACTTCTTGTTTTCTTCGTCCATATTGATGTCGCCGCATCCGGAAACGCAGCAGGTGCCCATGCCGCGGGCAACAACGGCTGCGTGGGAGGTCATACCGCCGCGAACGGTCAGGATGCCCTGCGAAGCCTTCATGCCGGTGATATCTTCGGGAGAAGTCTCAAGACGGACAAGGACTACCTTCTCGCCCTTTGCGTTCCATGCTTCGGCGTCGTCGGCTGTGAAAACAACCTTGCCGCAGGCAGCGCCGGGAGAAGCGCCGAGTCCCTTGCCGATGGGAGTAGCTTCTTTAAGAGCTTTTGCGTCAAACTGGGGATGAAGAAGAGTGTCAAGGTTTCTGGGATCGATCATCATGACAGCTTCTTTTTCGGTCTTGTGACCTTCGTCGATAAGGTCGCAGGCAATCTGAAGAGCAGCGGGAGCTGTTCTCTTGCCGTTACGGCACTGGAGCATGTAGAGCTTGCCGTTCTCGACGGTGAACTCCATGTCCTGCA
>CAMUZD010000087.1 GCA_947165115.1 uncultured Clostridia bacterium | reverse complement strand
GCCATATAATCGTTCCTTAAATAAGATTGACATCGCCGTCATTTGAACGGCCGTGGTTATAAAGTGCTCTGTTATCGAGCATCTTCTGCTTATCTGTGAATTCACCGGGCTCAACCTTAAAAATCGCGTTTGAGAATTCATACATCTTCGCGTCAAGGTCATCTATCATTGAAAGAGCCTCGGCCTCAAGAGTCATCGGATATTTCGCCGCGCCGTATTCGGGTATTCCGTGATGAGAAATCAGCATATGCTCAAGAAGCATGACAGTATCTTCGGAAATGCCGATTTCTTTACCGGTTTCATCAATCTCTATCGCGCCCATCACAAGGTGTCCGATAAGATTTCCGGGGACAGTATACTCGCCCGGCACTCCGGTCGAAGCCGCGTCAATTTCCCTGATTTTGGTAATATCATGAAGAATGACACCGGCAAGGAGAATATCTCTGTTGAGATAGGTATAGACGTCGCAGACAGAATTCGCGAGCCGCAGCATAGTGAGGGTGTGCATTAACAGACCGCCTCTTATCGCGTGGTGGAGTGCCTTCGCGGCCGGCCAGTAAATCAGGCGTTCGCGGTATTTCTCAAGGATAACCATAACAAGCTTTCTGATTTCCTCATCCCTGAAGTCAAATACGATTTTCTGCACTTCGTCATACATCATTTCACCGGGAAGAACGGCTGAAGGCACATAGTCATCGATACTCACGCCGTCATCATCCCTAACGTGGCGCATCATATCGATTCTGAACTGCCTGTCGTTATTGAAGGGAACATAGTCGCCCCTGACCTTCACGAAATCATAAACCTTGTATTCCTCACCGGGCTTTTCATGATAATCCCAGAGCTTCGCATCGATATCTCCGCTTGCATCGGAAAGAGTCAGCGAAAGATAGGGCGAGCCCTTGGAAGTCATTTTCTTTTCAACGGCCTTGATTATGCAGAAACCGTCATATTTTCCGGTTGAGTTCTGAACAAAATTCATAATAGATCACCTTAAATCGCGTATTTTTCACTGTATTTATCGAAAGTCTCTTTAAACTCCTCGCTCTGTGTCTTAAACTCACGCAGAGAGGAGTGTATATTCATATTGTAATCCGCAAGGTCGATAACCGCGCCGGCAATATTTGAGCAATGATCCGAAGTCCTGATAAAATCGGTCAGCATATCGTTCCAGATAAATCCGCTTTCCACCGAGCATTCGCCCTGCTTGAGACGCTTTATATGATTTGACCTGAGAGTTTCGCTGATGCTGTCAATAACCTGCTCAAGCGGCTCAACTTTCTTCGCTGTTGCAACATCATTATTGACAAATGTAACATAACTGAGAGCAAGAATCTCTTTCAGTGCCTCCGTCAGCACTTTCAGCTCGCGCCTGGCTTCGACGCTGAATTCTATATTCTTTTCTTTCGAATGCTCAAGCTGAATAAGGATACTCTTTGCGTGGTCAGTAATCCTCTCAAAGTCGCCTATGGCACGCATGAGCTTCGTAACCTCGGCGCTGTCGGCGTCGCTCAGATGGAAAGCGCTGATTTTAACGAGATATGTGCCGAGCATATCCTCATACCTATCGGCTTTCTCCTCATCATTGCGGACACCCTGAGCAACATCTTTATCATATTCATCAAACAACGAAATAGCATCGTTCATTGCCTCAACAGCAACACTTGCCATATCCACCGCAATGATTCTGCTCTCTTCGATAGCAAGAGTCGGCGTATTGAGAAGGCGATCATCGAGCAGATTTTCGATTTCATCTTCCTTGGCGCCGGGAATGATTTTCAGCACCGCTTTTTCAAGTATGGAACTCAGCGGAGTTATGATAATCATCGTAATCACATTGAATACCGTATGAACGAGCGCTATGCCGTAAAGAGTGCAGGACTGCATGAGCAACACCGGTGCAAGCGCTGCTTTGACTATGATAAAGACGGTAAGAAGCACCACTGCTCCAAATACGTTGAAGAGAAGATGCGCGAGCGCCGATCTCTTTGCGCTTTTGGAAGCATCAAGCGATGAAAGAATAGCGGTGATACATGTGCCTATATTCATGCCCATTATAATCGGAATCGCTTTGCCGTAGGTCATAGACCCTGTTGCGGAGAGAACCTGCAGGACGCCGATAGCAGCTGCGCTTGACTGGATGGCGGCAGTGAATACCGTACCTGCAAGGAGACCGACTACAGGAGAATCAAATGCTACGAGCACATTCTGAAATTTCGGCATCTGCGACAGCGGCGCAACCGAGCCGGACATCATATCCATTCCGGTCATCAGCACGGCAAAGCCGAGCATGATGGTTCCCGTATCTTTCTTCTTCTGCGATTTGCAGAACATATACATAATTATTCCTATAAAAGCAAACACCGGCGAAAACGAGGTTGGCTTGAACAACTGAATAATAATGTTTTCGCTGCTGATACCGCTGAGCGAAAGAATCCAGGCGGTGGTCGTCATACCGACATTCGCGCCGATGATAACGTTTATTGCCTGAGAGAGAGTCAGCAGGCCGCTGTTTACGAATCCGACTATCATGACGGTAGTAGCGGATGAGGACTGGATAAGAGTAGTGATACCTATGCCCGAAAGTATGCCGCCGGTTTTGCTGGCGGTAATTCTGCCGAGCATATTTTTAAGATTGGGGCCCGCCCTTCTTTCAAGCGCCCTTCCCAGAATACTCATTCCGAAAAGGAAGAGGCTGAGGCCTCCCAAAAAGGTCAAAACATCAAATAAAGTCATATTTATCTCCGAAAAGTAAATTTTGCGCCTATTTTAATTATACACAGTAATATTAACATAAATATATTAAAAAGTAAACAAAATAATAAAAAACCGCAGAAAATATCCTGCGGAAAAAATGTATTATTTTATCATCAAAGCAATCCGAAAAACGACAGAATTCTTGCGAAGAAATTGCGGATCGGGAGAAACGATTCGTCAAATGATTCGGCGCAGTTATTGCCGTTTATCTCGCTCAGCGAGCCGTCACCGGCGATATCGAGAATCATATAGCTGATATGCGCGGCCTCATCCTCATAGAGCAGGGCAAGGCGGCCGTCAGCAAGCTCAGTCAGGCAGGAATAAGCGAAAAATCCTTTATTCACGCGGTATTTCGCTCCCCAACTGATGCTGCCGTTCTCATTGATGACGCCTGTTCTGACGATTCCGTTTGCTCTGCCGCTCTTATCGCAGGCAAAGGACGCGGCGACCATAGATCTGCCGTCTGATTTGCGGGAAAGATTTATGAACGAGACCATACAGTTGGCAGTGCAGTCGAGATTGATATCGGCCTTGGATTTCGTCCAGCTCACGCCGCCGTCGGCGCTGTCGCAGGTCGTAACATAGTGTGATTTATTGCGTGAAAACATGCGCAGGCTGCCGTCCGGAAGCTCAATAATCTGCGATTCGCTGGTCTTGCCCGCAAAAAGGGAATTCTGCACGACCTCTCCTCTGTTCCAACTTTCGCCGTTGTCATCCGAATAAACCGTGCTTGTGTGCTCGATTCCGCCGTCATAGGTATAGACGGTAAAGATAAGTCTCTCTCCGCCGCCGTATTCCACGGCAATTCCTCTGCCCGGGCATGTGCCGAGAAAGGTTTCGCCCTCATTCTTGACCTGATTATTCAGAATTACAGGCGCGCTCCAGCTCTCGCCGCCGTCATCGGAATATCTGAGCCAGAGATAGGAGGTATGAACTACCTCATAAATATCGGAATAGAAAACGGTCTGCTGAATCTCCTTATCCGAATTTATCTGCTTTATGTATATCGGCTCTCCGTCGAGATAAAGGCGGTATTCGCTGTCAACAGAATAGGCGGTAGCCTGCCCGCCCTCGATTACGGGCGCGAAGCCGTTTTCGTAATCGCCGACATAAGCGGCGCTCTCTTTTCCGTTTTTATTGAGCTTCAGATGGCCGTCGGGCGTAAAGCCCGTATCCTTCGCGGCATTCATACAGCCCGTATTATCGGCAAAAGCGTCAACGAGCACAAAGATTCTGCCCGTTTCTTTTGACTGGATAATAACGGGATCAATGAAGCAGGCACTGTCTTTGCTGCCCGTTCCGTCGGCACAGTCGTCAAAATAATTTATCTGCTTATACTCCCATCCGGAGTATCCGTCAGGCGAAACGGCAATTACCGTGTCAATATTCTGCGGAGAATCGGTGCCGTGATCATGGCGGTTATCCATTGCTGCGAGCACTCTGCCGTCATTGAGAGTAATGATTGCGGGAATTCTCATAAGTTCAATGCCGTTCAGTCCCTTGTAAAACGGCTGTGTGTAATTCTGAGCCGACGCGGAAACGACAGATGCCATAAGTATCACCGCCGATAAAAGAATTGAAATATGTTTTTTCATAGCTTATATAACCTTGCCCGCAAGTCTGAAACCTGCGGGCGACTGTTGATTTGATTATTCTTACGTTTTGTTTATTTTATCGGGATCAGCTTATCCTTACCGCCCATATAAGGCCTGAGAACCTCGGGAATATTGACGCTGCCGTCTTCATTGAGATTATTCTCGAGCAGGGCGATAAGCATTCTCGGCGGAGCAACAACGGTATTATTTAGTGTGTGAGCAAAATATTTCTTGCCGTCCTTGCCGTTGACTCTGATTTTCAGGCGGCGCGCCTGAGCATCGCCGAGATTGGAACAGGAGCCAACCTCGAAATACTTCTTCTGTCTCGGTGACCAGGCCTCAACGTCGAAGGATTTGACCTTGAGATCCGCGAGGTCTCCGGAGCAGCATTCGAGAGTTCTGACGGGTACATCCATTGAGCGGAAAAGCTCAACAGTATATGACCAGAGCTTATCAAACCAGAAGGGGCTGTCCTCAGGCTTGCAGACAACTATCATTTCCTGTTTCTCAAACTGATGGATTCTGTAAACGCCTCTCTCTTCAATACCGTGAGCGCCCTTTTCCTTGCGGAAGCAGGGGGAATAGCTCGTGAGAGTATGGGGAAGGGTATCCTCCTCAACTATTGTATCAATATATTTGCCGATCATCGAGTGTTCGCTTGTGCCTATAAGATAGAGATCCTCGCCCTCGATTTTATACATCATGGCATCCATTTCGGCAAAGCTCATAACACCAGTAACAACGCCGGATCGAATCATGAACGGGGGCACGCAGTAGGTGAAGCCCTTATCAATCATAAAATCGCGAGCATAGGCGGTGCAGGCTGAATGAAGTCGGGCAATATCGCCCTGAAGATAATAGAATCCGTTGCCCGCGACTCTTCTAGCGGCGTCAAGGTCGATGCCGTTGAAACGCTCCATAATATCGGTATGATAGGGAATCTCAAAATCGGGTACAAACGGCTCGCCGTATTTCGTGACCTCGACATTCTCGCTGTCATCCTTGCCGATGGGTACGCTCGGATCGATGATATTCGGGATAACCATCATGATTTCGGTTACCTTCGCGCCGAGCTCTTCTTCTTTCTTTTCAAGCTCCGCGAGGCGGTCGGCATATTCGGCAACCTTCGCCTTGACGGATTCGGCCTCCTCCTTCTTGCCCTGAGCCATAAGAGCACCGATTTCCTTACTGGTTTTGTTTTTGAGCGCCCTGATATTATCCGCCTCTGTTTTTGATGCGCGGTATTCGGCGTCAAGAGCGATTACTTCATCAACAAGCGGAATCTTCTTATCCTGGAATTTGTTCTTGATATTCTGTTTGACGATTTCGGGGTTTTCTCTGAGAAATTTAATATCAATCATATCAGTCAATCCTTTCAAGCATCTGTGCAGCTTCATTAAGGTAGTCGGTATTTGCAAGTTCTACAGCGCCCTTATCAACAAGATTTGCGGTGACGGGATCCATAGGTATTCTCGCCATAAGCGGGGTGCCGAGTTCATTAGCCACCTCTTCCGCCTTGCTTGCGCCGAAGATTTCTATTTTTTTGCCGCAGTCGGGGCAGACCGCATAGCTCATATTCTCGATGATTCCGAGAACGGGAATATTCATGAGCTTAGCCATATTATACGCCTTTCGGACTATCATTGTAACCAGGTCCTGCGGAGTGGTGACTATGATAATACCGTCAACCGGAAGATTCTGGAATACGGTCAACGCAACATCGCCGGTGCCGGGAGGCATATCAACGAACATATAATCAACATCGCCCCAGGCGACATCTCTCCAGAATTGCTGGATGACTCCCGAAATGACGGGGCCTCTCCAGACGACCGGGGAATCCTCGCTCTCAAGCAGAAGATTGATGGACATAATCTTTATGCCGGTCTTCGTGATTTCGGGGAGCAGACCGGTTTCATCCGCCTGAGCCCTCTTTGAAATACCGAAAGATTTAGGTATTGACGGGCCTGTGATATCGGCATCGAGAATCGCGCAGCTGTTTCCGCGCGAATGCATGGCGGTTGCAAAAAGTGAGGTCACGAGTGATTTGCCCACTCCGCCTTTACCGCTTACAACTCCTATTACTTTTTTGATTTTGCTGTGCTCGCCTGCGGGAATTCTCAAATCCTGCGGTGCCTTTCTTGAAGGACAGTCCGCTCCGCAGCTTTCACAGCTTTTGGGTGTACAGTTTTCGCTCATTTCAATATCTCCTGAAATTTATTTTTTAATCAGCTCAATCAGATACGCAATTCCGGCGATTACCGGAAAATGTGCAACATATACGATAAAAGCGTGAGTTCCGAGCCAACCGAGAACCGCCGAGCGCTTCTTATAAGTGTATTCGGGAAAACCTTTTATCATGATAATTCTGCCGATGAATATTCCTGAGAAAAATATGAAAATAAACGGCAGAAGCGGAAAATAATCGGCGGAAGAAAAGCTGCCGGAATAGATTCCCAGAGGGACAAGCCAGTCATGCTGATAAAGCACCTGAGGAAGAGTTATATTCAGCAGCTCACCGTAGCCGAGGGAACCATTACTTATTCCCGAAAAGAACGG
>CAMUZD010000086.1 GCA_947165115.1 uncultured Clostridia bacterium | reverse complement strand
CTCTCAAAGGCACCACCATTCCCCATGAAATCGTCGGCAAGTTTGGCGCAGGCGTAGTTCTGCTCAAGCCCGCCGCTCCCGGTACCGGCGTTATCGCAGGCGGCCCCGTTCGTGCCGTTGTTGAGACCGTAGGTATCAAGGATATCAGAACAAAGGCTCTTCGTTCCAACAATCCCTGCAACGTAGTAAGAGCTACCATCGACGGACTTTCAAAGCTTCGCAATGCTGAAGAAGTTGCCGCTATCAGAGGCAAGTCCGCTCAGGAAATTTTAGGTTAAGGAGGGCGCAGCAATGGCAGATTTACAGGTAAAACTTGTCAAGAGCCTTATCGGCTCCACTAAGCCTCAGCTTGCGACCGCCAACGCTCTCGGTCTTCACAGGATCGGCGATGTCACCATTCAGCCTGACAACGACGCCACCAAAGGTAAGATCAGAAAGCTCAGCCATCTTCTTGAGGTTACAGAAGTTGAAGGAGGTGCAAAGTAATGAAATTACATGATCTTGCACCCGCTAAGGGCTCTGTCAAAGAGCGCAAGCGTATAGGCCGCGGCCCCGCTTCGGGCCAGGGCAAAACCGCGGGTAAGGGCCACAAGGGCCAGCTCGCCCGTGCAGGCAGAGGTCAGAGAGCCGGCTTCGAAGGCGGCCAGATGCCTCTCCAGAGACGCGGTCCCAAGCGCGGATGCAACAATATATTTGGCACAGAGTTCGCTATCTTAAACGTAGCTACTCTCGATAAGTATTTCGACGACGGTGCAACTGTTACCGTAGATTCGCTTCTTGAGAAAGGTATTCTCAACAAGACGTTAGACGGCGTCAAGATCTTAGGTCAGGGCGAGATTTCCAAGAAACTCACCGTTCAGGCAAATGCTTTTTCAGAAAGCGCCAAGTCCAAGATCGAAGCTGCCGGAGGAAAGGCAGAGGTGATCTGATTTGTTCCAGACCATTATTAACGCTTGGAAAATTGCCGATCTCAGGAAAAAGATGATATTCACCGCTCTTATCGTCCTGATATTCAGAGTAGGTTCGGCTATCCCCGTTCCCTTCACCAATATCGGCGAGGCGGGCATCATCGATCCCAACGCAAACAACTTCATGAACTATCTCTCAATGATGACAGGTGATGCGTTCAACTACGGCACTATCTTTGCCATGTCGATCACACCCTACATCAACAGCTCGATTATCATGCAGCTGCTTGCAGTAGCAATTCCCGCTCTCGAGAGATTGCAGCAGGAGGGCGAAGAGGGCAGAAAGAAGATTGCTTCAATCACCCGTTTCGTTACCATCGTGCTCGGTCTTCTCCAGTCCACCGCTTATTATTTCTATCTTCGCAGCCAGGGTTATATCACCACCGACGCTGCCGGAAATAATTACACCGGATTTTTCGCAGTATTCCAGGCAATCGTAATTATTCTCTGCTTCACAGCAGGAACGGCCCTTATTATGTGGCTCGGCGAAAGAATCAACGATAAGGGCATCGGTAACGGCATTTCGATTATCCTTTTTGCCGGTATCGTAGCAAGAATTCCCACTCTTCTCACCTCACTCTACGCTCCGAAGTCGGGCTATATCCATTACGGCGGTCCGTATTACTGGCTCACTCCGCTCGTAGGCGTAATCCTCCTTCTCATGATTGCTTACATCGTGTGGATGGATAACGCGGAGAGAAGAATTCCGATTCAGTATGCCAAGAGAGTTGTCGGCAGAAAGATGTATGAGGGGCAAAATACTCATATGCCTATCAAGCTCAATATGAGCCGCGTTATGCCCATCATCTTCGCTTCCTCAAGCCTTTCTCTTCCCCCGACAATCAAGATGTTTATCGGCAACAAGATTAAGGAAAACAGCGGCTGGGATAAATTCTTCAATCTCTTCAACGGAGATCACTGGGCATACGCAATCATCTATTTCGTATTTATCCTTGCTTTCGCATACTTCTATGCGAGCATCCAGTATAACCCGATTGAAATGTCAAAGAACATCCGTGAAAACGGCGGTTCAATCCCCGGCATCCGTCCCGGCGAGCCCACCGCGAGATACATCGGCAAGATCATCAACAGAATCACTCTTCTCGGTGCTCTGCTTCTGAGCGTTGTCGCTCTCTTCCCGATCATCTTCTCCCAGGTTTCGACCTTCGCGCTCAACAAGGCGGGCTATTCCGCGGGCCTCAACGTTTCACTCGGCGGAACCTCAATCATCATTCTTGTCGGCGTTGCTCTTGAAACAGTCAAGCAGCTTGAGAGCCAGATGATGATGAGACACTATAAGGGATTCCTTGATTAATATGGAAGCCCGTTGGAGCAGAAAGCTGCTCGTTAAACTCGGAGGAACAGCATGATAGAGCTCAAAACATCAAGCGAATTAAAGCAGATGATGGAGGCGTGCAAAATTGCCGCCGGAGCATTGAAAGCGGCGGGCGAAGCGGTCAAACCCGGTGTTTCAACCGCGTATGTTGATTCGGTAGCCCACGAATATATCGTGAAACACGGGGCGGTCCCCACGTTTCTCGGCTACAACGGATTCCCCGCTGCATCATGCATTTCCATAAATGACGAGGTCATTCACGGCATCCCGAGCAAGAGCCGTATCATTCAGGAGGGCGATATCGTCTCCGTTGATACCGGTGCTACCTTCAAGGGCTTTGTCGGAGATAATGCTGCCACATTTGCGGCGGGCGAGATTTCGCCCGAAGCACAGCGGCTGTGTGACGCCACAAGAGAATCTCTTTACGAGGGAATCAAAATGGCTGTCGCAGGCAACAGAATCGGCGACATCGGCTCAGCAATCCAAAGGTATTGCGAGGAGAGAGGCTTCTCCGTGGTCCGCGAATTCACAGGTCACGGCTGCGGAAGAGTTATGCATGAAGACCCCAGTGTTCCGAACTACGGAACCCCCGGCAGAGGCGTGCGCCTGCAGGCCGGCATGACAATAGCCATAGAGCCCATGATAAACATGGGCACTGCAAGAATCAGACAGCTGCCCGACGGCTGGACGATAAAAACCGGAGACGGAAAACCGTCGGCTCATTTTGAGCATACGATCGCCATCACTTCAAACGGTCCCGTCATTCTCACACAGATATAGGAGAATGAGAGATGCTTGAAAAAGGCAGAGTGGTCAGAAGTCTCGCAGGCAGAGACAGCGGATATCTGCTCGCCGTAATTTCGGCGGATGATAAAACCGCCCAAGTCTGCGACGGTAAAGAACGTCCCCTCGGCAGACCGAAAAGAAAAAACATACGCCATATAGAGCCGCTCGCAAGAATCCTTACCGAGGATGAAATGAGGAGCGACAGGGCGCTGAAAAAAGCGCTCGCGTGTGTGAAAAACGGATTAAAATGAACGATCAGGAGGTGTTGTTATGTCGAAGCAGGACATGATCGAAATCGAAGGAACCGTGGTTGAAGCGTTACCGAACGCGACCTTCCAGGTTGAACTGGAAAACGGTCACAGAATTATGGCACATATTTCCGGCAAGCTCAGGATGAACTACATCCGCATCCTTCCCGGAGATAAGGTTACAGTGGAAATGTCGCCATACGACCTTTCAAAGGGCCGTATCACATGGCGCTCTAAGTAAAATCAAGGAGGTATTCTAATATGAAAGTCAGACCTTCTGTTAAGAAAATGTGCGAAAAATGCAAAATCATCAAGCGCAAGGGAAAAGTAATGGTTATCTGTGAAAATCCCAAGCACAAACAGCGTCAGGGTTAATCCCGACGAAACCGAATTTGGAGGTGCAACTGACAAATGGCGCGTATATCAGGTGTTGACCTGCCCAGAGATAAGAGAATAGAGATCGCTCTCACTTATATCTACGGCATCGGTCGCAAAACAGCAAGCGACATTATTGCAGCAACCGGCGTTGATCCCGACCTCAGAGTCAAGGATATGACCGAAGACGACGTTTCGAAGCTTCGTGAATACATTGACCACAATGTCAAGGTTGAAGGTGATCTTCGCAGAGAAACAGCTTTCGATATCAAGAGACTTATCGAAATCGGCTGCTACCGCGGTGTCCGTCACCGCAAGGGTCTCCCCGTAAGAGGCCAGCGTTCCAAGACAAACGCAAGAACCCGCAAAGGTCCCAAGAAGACCATCGCAAATAAGAAGAAATAATTCAAGGAGGATATTATGGCTAAAGCAGCAAAGAAAACCACAGGCACCCGCAAACGCCGTGAGCGCAAGAATATTGAGCGCGGCGCAGCCCATATCCAATCCACCTTTAACAACACTATCGTCACTATCACTGACACTCAGGGCAACGCAGTTTCATGGGCAAGCGCCGGTGAAATGGGCTTCAGAGGATCAAAGAAGTCCACTCCGTTCGCAGCTCAGACCGCAGCCGAGACAGCGGCAAAGATCGCTATCGACCACGGCATGAAGACTGTTGAAGTTTATGTCAAGGGCCCCGGTCAGGGACGTGAAGCGGCAATCAGAGCACTTCAGACCGCCGGTCTCGAAGTCAACATGATCAAGGATGTTACTCCCATTCCTCACAACGGATGCCGCCCGCCCAAGAGAAGACGCGTATAATCTGAAGAAGGAGGATTCACTAAATGGCAAGAAATATGCAGCCTATAGCCAAGCGTTGTAAGGCACTCGGCCTTTCTCCCCAGGTAATGGGTTACAAGGGCAAGGATACTTTCCGCAACCCCAAGGGCCAGATGAGAAGAAAGAAATCCGAATATGCAGTGCAGTATAACGAGAAGCAGAAGGTTAAGTTTGTTTACGGCATTCTTGAAAAGCAGTTTGCTTCATATTATGAGAAGGCAACCAAAATGCAGGGTAAAGCAGGCGAGAATCTCCTCATTCTCTGCGAGCGCCGTCTCGATAATGTTGTTTTCCGTCTCGGATTTGCAGCAACCCGCCGCCAGGCAAGGCAGCTTGTTAACCACGGTCATTTCACCGTTAACGGCAAGCGCGTTGACATCCCGTCATACCTTGTTAAGCCCGGTGAAGTAATTGCTATCTGCGAAAAGAGCAAGACCAACGCTCTCTTCACTTCCCTTACCGGTGAGAACGCACCCGTAGTTCTCGTTCCGAAGTGGATTGAAAAGAATGAAGATGGAATCTCAGGCAAAATCGTTGCCATGCCCGCAAGGGACGACATCGACTTTGAGGTTGAGGAACATCTTATCGTCGAGCTTTATTCCAAATAATAAAAGATGCCGTGTGTGCCCTTTACGGGCATACACAAAGGCGCTTATCAGACGTTTTTTTGAATGCTTACAGCAGGAATTATTCCTGCCTTATATAAGGAGGGTTTTGAAATGATTGGTATCGAAAAGCCCAGAATTGATACTGCCGAAATCACAGCCGACGGTAAATACGGAAGATTTATAGTTTCTCCTCTTGAGTCCGGCTTTGGCCGCACTCTCGGCAACAGCCTGAGAAGAGTGCTTCTTTCCTCTTTACCCGGATACGCTATCACATCTGTTAAGATTGACGGTGTTCTTCACGAATTCAGCACCATCCCCGGTGTTAAGGAAGACGTTACCGAAATCGTTCTCAGTCTGAAGGATATAATCCTGAAGATTAACGGCGAAGGTCCCAAGACGCTTTATATCAGCGCTTCCGGCGAGGGTGAAATCACCGCCGGTGACATCAAGACAGATTCAGAGGTTGAAATCCTCAATCCCGAGCTGCACATCGCCACCCTTAATGAGGACGCTCACGTCAGCATGGAGCTCACCTGTGATAAGGGCAGAGGATATGTTTCTTCGGAAAAGAATAAGGAGCTCTTAAAGCCCATCATAGGCGTTATCGCAATTGATTCGATCTATACGCCGGTATTAAAGGTTAATTACACAGTCGAGAACACACGTGTCGGTCAGATTACTGACTTTGACAAGCTTACTATTGAAGTGTGGACAAACGGAACCATTACAGCCAGGGAAGCCGTATCTCTTGGTGCCAAGATTCTCAACGAGCATCTCGACCTCTTCAGGACTCTTTCGGATGAGGCCTATGAGACAGAGGTTATGGTTACTAAGCAGGATGACGAAAAGGAAAAAGTCCTTGAGATGACCATTGAGGAACTTGACCTGTCTGTGCGTTCGTTCAATTGCCTTAAGAGAGCCCAGTATAACACTGTCGGCGATCTTATTACCAAGACCGAAGAAGAAATGATGAAAGTCCGTAACCTCGGCAGAAAATCCCTTGACGAAGTTGTTGCAAAGCTCAATTCACTCGGCTTTGACCTTCGCAGGGATGACGACTAACTAACAAGGAGTGTGAACTGAATGCCCGGAACCAGAAAACTCGGCCGCAGCAGCGACCATCGCAAAGCGATGCTCAGAGGCCTTGTCACATATCTTTTGGAAAACGGCAGAATAGAGACCACCGTTACAAGAGCGCAGGAAGTCCGCGCAATGGCTGAGAAAATGATCACCATCGCCAAGGATGATTCCCTTAACTCAAAGCGCAAGGTTCTGGCTTACGTCACCAAAGAAGACGTAGTCAAGAAGCTCTTTGATGAGATCGCTCCCAAGTATAAGGAAGTAAACGGCGGTTATTGCCGTATAATCAAGACCGGTCCCCGCAGGGGCGATGCAGCAGAGATGTGCATCATCGAGCTGGTCTGATTGAGATAATAACAGAGAACTCCTCACGGGAAACCGTGAGGAGTTTTAATATGCTTTAGGCAAAAGAAAGGCGCGGTTCAATGAACCGCGCCGGAATTATTTATATCGGTCAGATAACAACCTTGTAGTCAACAGCAGCCTTGATGTTCTTGAGGGTGATGCTGATACCAAGCTTGCCCTTAGCATTGCCGACATTGATCTTTACAAGATAATGCCATGTGCCGCCGATGATCTTGCCGTCTTTAATCTTAGCGGTAAGATAAGCGTCTGTGTAGGTAAGCTTAACAGTGTTTCTGCCTTCGGTGATCTCTGCGCCCATTTCGTTAAGTGCGCTGTCGATGCTGCCGAGAGTGCTGATA
>CAMUZD010000085.1 GCA_947165115.1 uncultured Clostridia bacterium | reverse complement strand
AGACTCTTCAGTATGCCTGGGAGACAGTCTGCGGCAGCCGCGATAATGTTATCGGCTGTTCGAGGACTGACGCGGGAGTTCACGCGAATATGTATTGCTGTAATTTCCGCACGGAAAACGAAATCTCCTGCGAAAAGCTGGTTGCCGCATTGAACGCAAATCTCCCCGATGATATAGCAGTTTCGGACTGCCGTGAAGCTCCCTATGAATTCCACGCGCGCTATGACTGCAAATCAAAGGAATACATCTATAAAATATGGAACAAACCGGAAAAGAACCCGTTTTTGTATAAATACTCACTCCATTACAAATACCCGCTTGATGAGGCTTTTCTCTCATCGCAGGCGGAGCAGTTTATCGGGCGGTATGATTATTCCGCCTTCTGCGCGGCCGGCAGCAGCGTTGAGGATACGGTCAGAAATGTAACAGAGGCTCAGGTTACAAGAGAAGGAGACCTCGTCATTTTCAGAGTGCGCGCCGACGGGTTTCTTTATAACATGGTCAGGATAATGACCGGCACGCTGATTGACATATCCGCCGGCAAGATTGAACCCGGCACAATTACAGACATAATTCTTTCCAAGGACAGAAGCCGCGCGGGAGCAACCGCAAGGCCCGAAGGCCTTTTCCTGAATAAAATCATCTATTGAGAGGTAATACCGTGGCTGACAGAACAGTCGATTTCCAGAGGGAACGAAGCAAAGCCCTCAAAAAGAAAATATTCAGAAAGCTCAGGATTCCCGGAGCAATTCTCATAATTCTGCTGATTCTTGCGCTGATTTATACCCTGATGGGAGAAGTCAGGCGTTCAAATATTGCAGACAGTTTCAGGGCAATTCCCAAAACCGTCGGCGAGAGCAGAGGATTTCCGTATAATGAGGATGAACTCTCCCTTGACAGAGTTATGCTTATAGGCGACAAGCCTCTCATAGTAAGCGATTCGGGAGTTGAAGTGATTTCAAACAATGCCGACAAGCTTTTTGACCGCCATCTCGATTGGGGCGATACGAGAGTCAATTCCTTTAACGGCAGAGCCCTCGTTTACAGCAACACATCTGCAAAGGCTTATCTTATCGGCAGGACCGCAGAGCTTGCCTCCTTTGAGGAGGAGAGCCCGATAGTTACGGGCGCGGTCGGCAAAAACGGCTCGGTTGTCGTCTCCTATTCGACCGACGGCTCGCAGAGTGTAGTAAAAGTTTATAAGCCTTCAAAGAAGCTCTACTGGCAGTGGCAGTGCGACAGGGAATATGTTTCCTCGCTCTCCCTTTCGCCGTCCGGCGGCAAGATTCTCATCTCGGCAATCGGAGTTGACAATGCCGAAATCTATTCGAGAATTATCCTCTTTGATACCCGAAAGACAGCTCCTCAGTTTGATACAAAGATTGAAGGCACTTCGATACTTAAAGTGATATATGCCTCATCCGGAAGGATGATTGCGGTCGGCGACAACAAGACCGTAGTTCTCAGCCGGAAGGGTGAAATAAAATCCCAGATAAAATATGCCGATGACGCGCTCTTTACCGTTGATTCGGATAATGACGGCAACGTTCTGCTGTGCTATAAGGAATTCGGCGGCTCCAAGATTAAAGTTGTCAGATTTCCCGCAGGTCCCGGAAAAAACAAAGAATTTGAAATCGGCTATATGCCCGAGAGCGCCGATATCAGAGGCGGCAGAATTGCTTTTGCCTCGGGCAATACGGTCGAGATTTACAATACAGGCGGCAAGGTCCTGCAGACCTATGACTGCAAGCAGGATGTAAAGACCGTCCTGCTCTCGAATTCCGGTATATTCACTCTGGAAAACGGCTCGGTCTGCAAATACTAAACCGATTACGAATAAATAGTTTTTTATTGGAGGTGACAAATTGCCTTATCTTCCATACATAATAACCGCGATACCCTTTGTTGTGCTTGCCGTTGCGGTTATCGTCGGCAGGGTGAAGGGCTTCGCAGGGATAATTCTCTCTGCGGTTGCAATCATAGTCTGTATGATTCTCGCTCGCACCTATGCCGCGCCCCTCGCAGAGGCAGTCACCTCAAAGATTATTCACACGAAGCTCGTCGAGAGCATTTCAAAGCAGCTTATCGAAGGCATTGCAAACGGCAAGACCACTATCTCCCAGATTCTGCCGGGTATGTTTACTTCGGCGGCAGAGAGCGGAGGAATGGCGGCGGATTCATCCGTCACTGCGGATGCGGTCAAGTCAATCAGCGAAAGAATTGCGCTCAGCGCCGAAAGCGTTGCGATTATCCCGTTGCTGACCGCCGTATTCTTTGCCTTGGTATATATAATTGCAAAACTCATAAGCAGATTTTTCATCAAGCTTTCCGATCTTATTCTCAAGCTGCCTTTCATCAGGCAGGCGAATAACTGGCTCGGAGCTGTATTCGGAGGCATAGTCGGGCTGATTCTCGCCGCGCTCAGCGTGCTGCTGATAGTTTCGGTTTCCCGTATGATTCCCGATTCAGCGTTTTCCGTTGCGGTAGGCAAAGCAAGCTTAATAAATCTGTTTTATGAAAAAATCCAGTTAATCATATAGCGGAGGTTCCCTATGAAAAAAATTATCAAAGAGTATTTAACGAATTGCTGGACGGTTCCGAATTTGCTTTCATTTTTAAGAATTCTCATGGTGCCCTTATTTGCGGTTTTATTTATGAAAGGGTATTATCTCTGGAGCATCGGCGTGCTCGCGCTCTCAGGCCTGAGCGATTTCTTTGACGGCAAGATTGCCAGAAGATTCAATCAGGTCAGCGCTCTCGGCAAGGTGCTCGATCCCATAGCAGACAAGCTCACCCAGATTACGATTGCTGTTGTATTCTATATCACTTTTGCCCGCGCATCCGATGCAACAGTCAAGGCTTTCAGCTGGATTTTCCTTATCTTCCTTGTCAAAGAGGCTGTAATGATAGTCGGCGGAGCTATAATGATTGCAATCGGTCTCAGGCCCGGCGCCGCCGAGATGCCCGGCAAGGTAGCGACTTTCGCTTTCTATGTTATTATGATTCTGATTATGGCCTTCGGACCGGAAATCGGAATATTCAGGAATCTTTTCACTCTTCCCACCGTTTTAATGTATATCCTTGTAAGCATCAGCGTAGTGCTTACCATCGTCGCATTCTGCGGATATCTTCCCGGCGTATTCAGGATGCTTAAAGAGAAAAACGAGAAGAGGGCGCAGGGTGAGGAAGAAAATACGGAATCTTAAACCAAAGAGGAAATATCAATGAAGCAGGTTTTATGTTCAAAATGCAAAAAGCGCCCAGCGATGTTTTTTATGACAAAAATCGAGGGCGACAAAACCACGCAGGAGGGGCTATGCCTCAAATGCGCGAGGGATATGAATATCGGCCCCATCAAGCAGATAATCGAGTCGATGGGCATATCCGAGGATGAGCTCGAGGAAGTCAGCGAGCAGTTCGGCGAAATGTTTGAAAACGGCAATTTCGAACCGGGCGGCGCAGGCACCCTTCCGTTCATGCAGAATTTTGCCGCAATGCAGAATAATCAGGGCGAATCCGGGGAAGATACCGGCGAAAAGACGGAAGAGCCGGAAAGAAAGCACAGGTTCGGCAGAAAGAACAGGGATGAGGGTGAGAAAAAGAGGAAGTATCTCACCCAGTTCTGCACCGACCTTACTGCGAAAGCCCGCGCGGGCAAAATTGACCGCATTATCGGGCGCGAAAATGAAATTTACCGTTCTATCCAGATTCTCTGCCGCAGGACGAAAAACAATCCCTGCCTGATAGGCGAGCCCGGTGTCGGCAAGACCGCCATCGCCGAAGGCCTCGCCCAGAAAATTGCCGCCGGTGAAGTTCCCGCAAAGCTCATGGATAAAGAGATTCAGATGCTCGATCTCGCCGCGCTCGTAGCCGGCACCCAGTTCAGAGGTCAGTTTGAGAGCAGAATCAAGGGCCTGATTGACGAGGTCAAATCTGAGGGCAATATAATCCTGTTTATCGATGAGGTGCATCAGCTGGTCGGCGCGGGTGAATCAGAGGGCTCGATGAATGCCGCAAATATTCTGAAACCGTCCCTCTCAAGAGGGGAACTTCAGATAATCGGCGCCACTACATTCACTGAATACAGAAAATACATTGAGAAGGATGCAGCGCTTGAGCGCCGTATGCAGCCTGTTAAGGTTGAGGAACCATCGATTGACGATACCATCGAGATGCTCAAGGGTGTTAAGGAATATTACGAGAATTTCCATAAGGTCAGGGTGACCGATACTCTTGTTGAGAAGGCGGTGCGCCTGAGCGAGAGATATATTACCGACCGTTTTCTGCCCGATAAGGCAATCGATCTGCTCGATGAAGCGTGTACCTGCGCGAATCTGCGCAATAAAGCGATAAGCGACTATGAACATGCGCTTGATGAAATCGCGGAGCTTGAAGCGCGCGAGGCGGAGCTTGAGGACAACTCGGGCGAGGTTGACTATGAGGAACTCGCAAAAATCAAATCCGACCTCATCAGAAAGCGTGAAGAAATAAAAGACCTTGAAGAGAAGGCGAATGACAATTTTGTGACCGAGGACGATCTTGCGAGAGTCATTCAGCTCTGGACCGGCATCCCCGCGAGCAAGGTCATCGAGAGCGATTTGAGGAAACTCGCCGAGCTTGAGAAGAATCTCAAAGCTCATCTCATAGGCCAGGATGAGGCGGTTGAGCTCGTCTGCAACGCTATCCGCAGGGGCAGAGTTCAGCTCAATCCCCGCCGCAGGCCTTCATCGTTTATATTCGTCGGTCCTACGGGCGTCGGCAAGACCGAGCTTGTAAAGCTCCTTGCAAAAGAGCTCTTTGAAACCCCCGAAACGCTCATCCGCCTTGATATGAGCGAATTCATGGAGAAGCACTCCGTTTCCAGAATCATCGGCTCACCCCCGGGATATGTCGGCTATGACGAAGCGGGTCAGCTCACCGAGAAGGTCCGCCGCAAGCCCTACAGCGTCGTGCTCTTTGATGAAATTGAGAAGGCGCATCCGGATGTAATGAATATCCTGCTCCAGATTCTCGACGAGGGCAAGATAACTGATGCCCAGGGCAGGCAGGTAAGCTTCGAGAATACCGTTATCATCATGACCTCGAATGCGGGCAGCGACCGCGCGGCGGGAGCACTCGGATTCGGCAAGACAAAGAACGAGGCCTCAAAGGAGCGTTCGCTGAAAGCACTTTCGCAGTTCCTTCGCCCCGAATTTATCGGCAGAGTCGATGAAGTCGTGGTCTTCAACGATCTCTCTCAGGAGAATTATCAGAAGATTGCCGCCCTGCTGCTCGATGAGCTTGTCGATCCTCTCAGGGATAAGGGTATCACTCTCAAATATGATGAAGCGGCGACCGAAACCATCGCAGCTCTCTCCGCCGACGGCACAAGAGGCGCGCGCGATATCCGTTCCTGCATCAGAAAGAATGTCGAGGATGCGATTACCGGCGAAATGGTAAGCAGAGTCGATAACCCGGTTAAATCCGTCACCGTGACGGCCAAGGATAACAAGATAATCTGTAAATTCAAATAAAACGAAGAGGTGTAATTATGGCTCATTTTCTTTTCTCAGCTTTTGCCGATGAGGCGTCGGCATCAATTAAAGAGCAGATTGAAGCCTGCAAAAAGAACAGAATCGAATTTGTCGAGCTTCGCAACTGCGACGGTAAAAATATCTCAGATTTTACCGTAGAAGAGGCGAAAGCACTCAAAGCGGTTCTTGACGAAGGTGGTCTGAAGGTTTCTTCAATCGGTTCTCACTATGGCAAGATTCAGATTACCGATGATTTTGCCCCGCATTTTGAGGCGTTCAAGAATACCGTTGAGGTTGCAAAGATTCTCGGCGCAAAGTATATCAGAATGTTCTCATTCTATTTCACTCAGGGTGAAAGCTACGAAGAGTATCATGATGAGGTTTTTGCCCGTCTGACCGCAATGGTTGATTATGCAAACGAAAACGGAATTCTCTGCTGCCATGAAAATGAGCGCGGCATATACGGAGATATTCCATCAAGGTGCCTTGAAATAGCAGAGTATTTCGGCGACAGACTCGGCTGCATCTTCGATCCCGCTAATTATATTCTTAATGGCTCGGATACCAAATCGGGCTTTGATTCCCTCTTCCCCTATATTACCTATATGCATATCAAGGACGGCCTCTATAAAGAAGGCATCGTCGTTCCCGCAGGTGAGGGAGACGGCAACCTTCCTTATATCCTCAAAAAGCTTGATGAAAAAGAGGGCGTATTCTTCCTTAGTGTTGAGCCGCATCTCAGAACTTTCGACGGTCTCAAGGATCTTGAGGCAAATGAGCAGCTCGCTCTCAAAATGAATTCAAAATACATCTATGACAATAATGAGCAGTCCTTTGCTGCCGCCTGCTCAGCTGCCCATAAGGTGGTTGAAGAGCAGGTTCAGCCCGTGCGCCTCGGTATAATCGGCTGCGGCAATATGGGTTCATCTCATATCCGCGATCATATCAAGGGCAGACATCACGAAATCAGAATCACCGCCTGCGCGGATATAATTCCTGAGAGAGCGGAAAACATGAAAGAACTGCTTCCGTTTATAAAAACCTTCGACAGTGCCGAAGCGCTCATTGACAGCGGCGAGGTTGACGCAGTTCTTATCGCGACTCCGCATTATGCTCATCCCGTAATCGCAAAATACGCTTTTTCAAAAGGACTTCATGTTCTCACCGAAAAGCCGGCGGGTGTTTATACAAAGCAGGTCCGCGAGATGAATGAGGCTGCAGCCGCCAGCGGCAAGGTTTTCGGTATTATGTATAATCAACGCACAAACTGCGTTTACAGAAAGGTCCGCGAGCTTGTCAAGAGCGGCGAGCTCGGCGAAATCCACCGCGTAAGCTGGATTATCACGGACTGGTACCGCACTCAGGCATATTATAATTCCGGCGGATGGCGTGCCACCTGGGCAGGCGAAGGCGGCGGAGTCCTGCTCAACCAGTGCCCGCACAATCTCGAT
>CAMUZD010000084.1 GCA_947165115.1 uncultured Clostridia bacterium | reverse complement strand
GAGCGCTTGAATGGCATTCAAGAGGTAAGGGGTTCGATCCCCCTCATCTCCACCAAAGCGTCATAATCCGAACCCTAAGCCTGTCGGCGAAGGATTCGGATTAGTCGTTTTTATGAAGTAAATAATCATTATATGAATTTCTTTTACTTGTTTCATTTTTTAGTAAGGACATTTTGGACATTTTTTCACCGATACGGTATCGGCGATGTAGTTTCAAACATCGAACTGACAAAACCCACCTATTATGACTATATTGCTGCTCTTGAAAAACTAATGATAATTGAAGATGTTGATGCATGGTGCCCGGCAATCAGATCAAAAACAGTCATCAGAGCGTCCAAAAAACGTAATCTTATAGACCCCTCCATTGCCGTGGCCGCTATGGGATTATCTCCGGAGTATTTTGACAGGGATTATAAAACTCTCGGCTTTTTGTTTGAATCTTTATGTATACGTGATTTCAAAATCTACTCTTCCGCACAGGACGGATATATGTCTTATTACCGTGACAGATACGGGCTTGAAGCCGATGGTGTTTTACATCTTGATGACGGCAGATATGCCCTTATTGAATTCAAACTCGGGCAAAGCGAGGTTGAAGAAGGCGCAAAGCATCTTTGCAAAATCGAATCTCTTGTTAAGGAATTCAACAAAAAAGAAAAACAGTGTCCGCTCCGCTTGCCCGATCTGAAATTGGTTATAACCGGAACGCAGTATGGTTACAGGCGCGATGACGGAGTTTTTGTAATACCGATTGGATGTTTGAAAGATTAAAAAGCAGGTGAATAAATGAACGCAGTAATTTACGCCCGATATTCATCCGACAGCCAGCGAGAAGAATCTATTGAAGGTCAGATCAGGGAATGCACTGAATTTGCTGAAAAGAATGATATGGTAGTAATTGAACACTATATCGACCGCGCTTTTTCAGCAAAGACCGATGACAGGCCAGATTTTCAGCGGATGATAAAGGACAGTGAAAAGCATAAGTTTGAAGTTGTAATAGTATGGAAGCTTGACCGCTTTGCGCGTAACAGATATGACAGCGCGAATAACAAAAGAATACTTCGTAAGAATGGTGTAAAGGTAGTTTCGGCAACCGAGCAGATTGCAGACGGCTCGGTCGGTATATTGATGGAATCAATCCTTGAAGGTTATGCCGAATTCTATTCTGCAGAGCTTTCGGAAAAGATACGCAGAGGTCAGACCGAAAACGCACTCAAAGGCAAAACCAACGGCGGCGGTGTTCCTTTCGGATATTTGCTCAATTCAGAGCAGCGTCTTGCCATTAATCCCACAACGGCACCTATTGTTCTCGAAATATTTCAGAGATACGCAAACGGTGAAACCAAAAAGGAAATTGCAGCCGATTTAACGGGCAGAGGAATAAAGACAAAAGCCGGCAACGATTTTGTTCCGAACAGTTTCAATAAAATACTTTCCAACAGGAAATATATCGGCGAATTCAAATATAAAGAAATCGTTTTACCGGACATAGTTCCGGCAATTATTCCCGTGGAATTATTTGAAGCAGTGCAAAAGCGCCTTGAGAAAAATCATCGTGCACCGGGAAGATTCAAAGCAAAAGAAGAATACCTGCTGACTACAAAATTGTTCTGCGGTAAATGCGAAAGCATGATGGTAGGCGAAAGCGGAACAGGAAAATCTGGGGCGAAGCATTATTACTACAAATGCGCAAGCGCAAAGCGTAAACGCGGCTGTGATAAAAAAGCAATCAAAAAAGATTATATAGAAAACCTCGTTGTAAAGGAAACAACCGAAAAGATTCTGCGCGATGATGTAATTGAGCGCATTGCCGACGAGATAATAGCCATACAAGGTCAGCCTAATCCAACACTGCTTGTTTTGCAAAAGCAGCTTGATGAGACAGAAAAGGGAATTGAAAACTTTCTTAAAGCAATCCAGCAAGGAATAATAACCGAGTCAACAAAGCAGCGCCTTGCCGAACTTGAAAAAGAAAAGGCGGAATTACAGATTGCAATACAAAAAGAGGAACTGTCAAAGTCCCTCTTAACCAAAGACGGTATTATTCAATATATCAACAAATTCAAATACGGTGATAAAGATTCAATAGAGTATAAACGGAATATAATTGACAATTTTGTAAATGCTGTTTATGTGTTTGACGATTATCTGATAATTATATTCAACTGCAAAGCTGGCACTAAGCGAGTCCGCCTTTCAAAAGCAAGTGAATTAACCGGTTCGGATGTGGACACCCAAAGTCCACCAGTTTTCTCGCTATCATAAGTATGATGGCGAGTTCTTCTTTTTTGCAGGATATGCATTTTTTAGTGAATATTTATTCGGGATTTTCTGAATTCCCTTGATTTTTATGCGCTGATTTATTCATTTCTTACTCATTTTTGATATATGGTGAGTTCGTTCAGCACGGTTTCATTCGGGCAGTTTTTGCCCGATTTTTTTGTTTTTTTACGGTTTTTCGTGAACGGTTATTGCTCTCTGGTGTGTCAATTTTTGACTCTTTTATTTGTCAGTTATTATATAAAAAATCCTGTCAATAAAGAATTCCGGCGCAATAAAAGCACCGGAATTTCAACTGCGATTTATTAAATCGTTTCTGTCAATATTTTTCCATTGAGTCAACCGAAAGAACAAATACCGTCGCTCCGCCTACGGAAACATCGTTTGCGAGCGCGCCCTCGGCAAAGCCTCTTCCGAAGGATTCGGTCGTTACCGCCTCGTGGGTCCTCGTCCTCGAATATTTGGCCACTATCTGCTTGGCTGTATCTACCCTTTCATCCTCGGTGCCTATGAGAAGCGTAGTGTTGCCCACCATAAGGAAACCGCCCGTAGTCGAAAGCTTCGTTACCGTGAAATTCTCCTTTGTGAGCGCTGAGGCTACCACGGCGCTGTCGTCATTATTCACTATTGCAATAATCAGTTTCATTTATCAGGTCTCCTTCTCAAAGTTTCGGCATCAGCATTGCTTTGCTCTTTTTGTCGAGCTTTCTGTAATCGGGGATTTCGTATCTGTTATCGTTCGCGTCTCTGATAAGCACCCTTCCGTCATACAGAGGTTTAACCGACGCTATGTGGTTTCTTATCTCAAAGGTTATTATACCTCTGTCTGTCTCGGCTGTCCACATCCAGATTTTAAATTTTTCCGTCATTTTGATAAATCTGAGTATTTTCGGGATCATATAATATTCATCAAGGGCCTTGGTAAGAGCGCTTCTGGATTCTTCGGGAAGATTTTCCATTTTTCTTATCACCGCCACCTGGTTGCCTTCGCCGTCCAGAAGCGCCACATATCTGTCTATTCCCGATCTCGGAAAGAGCCTTCGCGGCTCAAGACCCGTCAATTTTTCTTTTGAATGGAAAAATTCAACATCCACAAAGATACCGTCATTTTCGGTTATTTTTACTTCCGGTCCGTCAATGTATGTTATCATTTTGATTCACGCTCCTCATTCAAAATTCTCTTCTTCCTTTTTCCTGCGAAGCTGCTCTCCCATGGACTGGATCTGAATAAGCTTGTAATATTTGCCCTTCAAAGCCATGAGCTCATCGGGAGTTCCGCATTCTATGATCTCTCCCTTATCCACGACCACTATCTTATTGGCATTGCGCAGGGTGGAAAGCCTGTGGGCTATCATAAGCGTGGTCCTGCCGCGTATAAGCCTCTCTATAGCCTCCTGGATAAGATGCTCCGTCTCGGAATCCACCGCGGCGGTCGCTTCGTCAAATATCAGGATCGAGGGGTTTTTCATAACCGCTCTTGCGATGGAGAGCCTCTGCTTTTCTCCGCCCGAAAGGCCTATTCCGCGCTCGCCCACAAGCGTATCATATCCGTCGGGAAGCCTTGATATGAAGCCGTGCGCGTTGGCTATATCCGCGGCGGCGAGTATCTGCTCCACATGGGGGTTGCTGCTGCCGTAGGCAATATTGTTGAATACGGTGTCTCTGAACATCAGCGGCTCCTGCTGAACGAAGCCTATCTGATTCCTGTAATAGCCGATGTCGATATCCTTTATGTTTTTGCCGTCTATAAAAATATCGCCCTCGTATTCGTCATAATATCTCATAAGCAGATTGATAAGTGTTGATTTTCCGGAGCCCGTCGTTCCGACGATCCCCACTATATCTCCCTGCTCTATGGTGAGATTTATGTTGCTGAGCACCTTTTTTGAGCGGTCAAATGAGAAATTGACATTTTTGAATTCGATTTTTCCCTTGATCCTGTCGGGAATATTTCCTTTGCCGAAATCGTGCTCGGGCTCTGCGTCAAGTATATCGAGAATTTTCTCGGCGGAAGCGAGAGTATTCTGATATGTATCTGAGAAATTCGCAAAGAAGTTTACGGGATTGTAAAACATGCTCGCGTAAGAAACAAAGCTGACAAGAAGACCCGTTGAGAAGCCTTTCGCGCCCGATATTACGAAGGAGCCGCCCGAAAACCAGATTATAAGCGAGCCGCAAGTGACAAGGAAGGTCATGAATGCGGGGAATATGCTTGAGATCTTCGCGACCTGATTATCCTCCCTGAGCCACTCGTCATTGTATGCGTCATATTTGTCAACGGCTGATTTTTCATTTGTAAATGCCTTGATGACTCTTATTCCGGGTATCGTATCCGTCAGCAGGGTGTTTATCGCAGAGCCTCTTCTCCAAAGCCGCATATATCTCGGGCCAATCTTTTTCCCGAAGAATCTGCCTATGATAACAACCAACGGAATCGGAAGCAGAGAAAATAAAGTCAGCTTCCAGTTAAGGCATATCATTATTATCAGTATGCCGACCAGCGTAAAAAACTGCACCACGGCGTCCTGCGTGATCCTGAGCACAAAATTCTGAATCACGGAGGTGTCTGAATTCACCCTGTTGATAACAGAGCCTGTTGAAGTCTTGTCATAAAAGCTCATTGGCAGATACTGCGCCTTAGCGTAAATATCCTTTTTCATCCCGATAATGATCTTGTCGCCCGTAATTCTCAGAATATAAGATCTGAAAGCCGATACGGTGTATTGAAGGATATAAACGGCAAGAAGAATAAGGATCATCCTTATCAGCATTGACATTTCGCGCGAAGGGAGCACCTTATCCACCATATATCCGGTGATATACGGAGGAATGAGCGACATGCCCGTGGTAAAAACCGAGAGAAGCATACTGACAATAAGCCCCTTTTTGAACGGCGCGGCATAAGATGCGAATTTGGTGATCATCCTTCCCTTGCCCTTGCAGTTAATACATTCCGCGTCGGGAGAGGGGAGCTTTCTTCCGCATTTCGGGCAGAAGGAGCGCTGCTTCAAAAATGAGCCTTCAACGGCGTCAAGCAGCTCGGCAGGGTCGGCGCCGTCGAGAATTCCGTTTATGAAATCCGCGCCCGCGTCGGCAACATTGGCGGCGGCGAAAGTGAAGCGTATGAGCTTTTTCTTTGAGCCGCCATTCAAATACGCGTCAAATGTCGCGTTGCCGTACATTCTCTTGACCTTCGCTTCTTTTACATCCTCATACATGACCCTCTCATATTCCTCGGGATAGCTGTCATCAAAGGCGTAAATGCTGTCCGCGGTGAAGCACAGAGCGCTCTCACCGTAGGCGCCGTCAAGAGTCAGATCTCCTGTGACAATAAACAGAGGCTGCTCATTGTCAAATAATTCATTATACTTTTTGCTGAATTTTTCGGGAAGCGGTTTGTTGGAACTGATTTTCATAAATGTCACCCCGTTCCTGTGGAGACGTACACATTATTTAGCGGTTTATGTTTTTTCGCGCACATTATATGCAAAACTATACTGAAAGTCAATGAAATAATTGAGAATTTAAGCAAAATTAAAATATTCTCGCGCTTTGTCAATCAATGCCGAAAATCAATCACTTTTTTGTGCATAATTCACTAAACGGATACTCCGTTTCTCACTGCAAAAGCTATTCTTTTCAAATTGAAAAACCGTAAATTTTTCCAACCTTTTTCACTTTCGCGTGTCTGTATAAGTGAAAGCTAAGTAAAACCGGTTCATTGTCGTAAGCTGCGCCGCAGTCGATGCAGGTCCAGGTTTTTGTGCGGAGAATTTTCCCGTCATATTTTTCGCCAAAACATTTTGTCGGGGTGTGGCCGAATACGGTGTGAACATCATCGAAATATTCATCGGTTATTTCGGGCCAGGCCAAGAGAAGCTCATCGGCGGTGTAATCGGAAAGCGGACGGCTTTTTTCAAAATTATCAAATCCCGCGTGAACGAGGATATAATCTCTGCCTCCGGCAGTGACTGTTTCATAAAGAGGGCAGGCTCGCAGATAGTCAAGAATCGCTTTTTGCATCTCGCCGGTCAGGGCGCGGAGCGATTCCAGGGCAACTTCTCCGCCGTTGAAAGTGTCGCTTGAATAATCATCCGCCTCTTTCGGTGTTTCTCACAAGCAGCAGTTTCTGGTCCGGCATATCTCTGCCGACAATCGAGAGTTCGGCGTTGTTGTCGGTGCGGTTTTCTTTGGTGAGAACCATTGCTCCGTCTGCGCAGCCGAGTATTCCCGTTGTACCCGATATCATTTCATAGATATCGGTTGCCTTCCAAAACATGCGAAAGTCTTTCGGTTAAACTTGCCGCCGATAAAGAGACCGCAAGCCAAAAAGGAAAATACGACTCGCGCATACAAACTCTGCAAAAGGAATATAATAAGCTGTTTCGGGAGATTAATAAAGGTAATGATGAAGTTTAAAGATAAAAGCAAGGAGATTATAATAGAAAAGATACCCTGCAGGGCAGGAGCTGCAGGGTAAAAAATGTTGCAAATCAATTGCAGTATTACTGCAATTATTCTGCGGTTTTCAGTCGTTTATTGAGTGGATTGACAAGCTATAAATCCAATAATTACAAGGGTTCTAAGGATTATTAAACAGTTCACATAAAGAGCCGATGGCATTCAAGAGGTAAGGGGTTCGATCCCCCTCATCTCCACCAGGACATAATCCGAACCCTGAGCCTGTCGGCAAAGGATTCGGATTTATTGTTTTTATGAAGTGAAAAGAAAAACAGCGGAGCAAAGCCGGAAAGCTATGCTCCGCTGAATTATTAATCAGTATTTACAGGGTAATACCGAAAAACGCCAGAACTGTATTGAAAGCATTGCGGA
>CAMUZD010000083.1 GCA_947165115.1 uncultured Clostridia bacterium | reverse complement strand
CGGCGAATACGGCGCAAAGACCGGCAGACCCCGCAGAGTCGGCCCGATTGATATAGTCGCCACGAGATACGGAGTTCAGGTTCAGGCGGCGACGAACATCGCCCTCACCAAGCTCGACATTCTCAGCTATATGAAGAAAATACCCGTCTGCACGAAGTATAAGCTCTACGGCGAGCTGACCGATGATTTCCCGTTCCCGAGCGCTCTCGCGGACGCCGAGCCCGTCATCGAATATATGGACGGCTGGGAAACCGATATTTCAAAGATTACGGACTGGAACGAGCTGCCCCCGAACGCGCAGAAATATGTCGAATTCATCGAGAAGGAAATCGGCTGCCACATCGGATATGTTTCCGTCGGCCCCGAAAGAGACAGTATAATCATCAGATAAGGAATTGACGATATGACCGATAAATACGAATCCCCGCTCTCATCACGCTACGCTTCCGAATATATGCTCACCCTCTTCTCGGCGCAGAAGCGCATCGAGACCTGGCGCCGCCTCTGGGTATCGCTCGCGAAGGCGGAATCCGCTCTCGGTCTGCCCGTAACAAAGGAGCAGGTCAGCGAGCTTGAGGAGCATATTTCCGATATAGATTTCGAATGCGCCAAAGAGAGAGAAAAAGAAGTGCGCCACGATGTTATGGCCCACGTATATACTTACGGCAAGGTTGCTCCCTCCGCCGCGGGAATCATCCATCTCGGCGCGACAAGCTGCTATGTTACCGATAACGCGGATATCATCCTCTACCGCGACGCGCTGAAATTCATCAGAAACGGCGTAATCGGCGTCATAAAGAATCTGGCGGCTTTCGCCGGTGAATTCAAGGCGATGCCGACTCTCGGCTACACCCATTATCAGCCCGCCCAGCTCGTTACGGTCGGCAAGAGAGCTTCTCTCTGGATGCAGGATTTCGCGGCCGATATCGAGGAGATAGATTCCGTCATCGCTTCAATGAAACTGCTCGGCTGCCGCGGAACGACCGGCACCGAGGCGAGTTTCCTCGATCTGTTTGAGGGCGATACGGCTAAAATCGATGAGATGAACGCCCTTATCTGCAGGGATTTCGATTTTGAGAAATGCTTCTCCGTCAGCGGCCAGACCTATCCGAGAAAGCTCGATTCGAGAATTCTCAACTGCCTTTCATCCGTCGCGCAGAGCTGCTACAGAATGGCGAACGATATCCGCCTGCTTCAGCACGACAGACAGGTGGAGGAGCCGTTCGAAAAGAGCCAGATCGGCTCATCGGCAATGGCATATAAGAGAAACCCGATGAGAAGCGAGAGAATCTGCTCGCTCGCGAGATACCTTATGGCGGACGCCGCTAACGCACCGATGACGGCAAGCACGCAGTGGCTCGAGAGAACTCTTGACGACTCCGCGAACCGAAGAATTTCAATGCCCGAGGGCTTCCTTTGCGCGGACGCGATTCTGCGCCTTGCAAGAAATGTCACGGACGGGCTTCATGTAAACGAAAAAATAGTCGCGAAGGCGGTTGCGGATTATCTCCCCTTCATCGCGACCGAGAATATCCTGATGGAAGGCGTAAAGCACGGCGGAAACCGTCAGGAGCTTCACGAAATCATCCGCTCCTGTTCGATGAACGCGACGGCGAAAATGAAAAACGGCGAGCCGTTTGACCTGCTCTCCGACCTCGCTTCACACAGCGAATTCAATATGACGGCGGACGAGATGAAATCCGCCCTCGACCCGATGCTCTATACGGGCAGATGCGCCGAGCAGGTGGAGAGATACATTGCGGAGCTTCAGCCCCTCATCGCGCAGTATGTCGACACCGACAGCAGCATAAATCTGTAATTCAGAATTAAGAGTTAAGAATTAAGAATTATAATGATTGTCATCCTGAGCGAAGCGAAGGATCTCAATAAAAGGCGTATTATAAAGCGTAAGCAATAATTCCGCCTGACGGCGGATACAAAAACAACCCTCTCTTCCGGGAGGGTTGTTTGATTTATTTTTTATTCAAGCGTTTCGGTTTCGCCTGTGCCTGTTCCGGTCTCCTGCGCGGGAATTTCTTCCTCTTCGTCATATTCATCCTCAACGCTCTTTCTCGACTGCATCTTGTCAATCAGGACAAACAGCGCGCAGCAGAGAACCGCGATTATAATGAATATAATAATTACAAGCACCGTATTCTGGAGCGCGACTCCGATAAGCCCCGCTATCATCGGCACATAATAGACCACTCTGCCGAGGACCTTGTCGCTGCCGTATCTGACGGGGATGCCGTTCGGATTTGCCATATTGACGAGGCTGAGCTCGGCATTGCCTCCCTCTGCGGGAAGCGCTTCGTCAACGACTGTGAGGTCGCAGCCTGTCGCGGTTGCGCTCGGGACGGGAACGAGATCGTTCTTTTTATATTCGGAACCCGCTATCTTTTCGGAGATAATCAGGTCGCCGTGCTTGAGATTGACGTTGAGGCCTTCAACGCCTGTGATATCAACAGCCTGGGTGCTGAATACGTATTTGCCGAGGGTGCGCTGTGTATCGAGGAAAACGGAAATGAAGCTTCCGCCGATGAATACGAGCACGGTGAGCACGAGAACGGCTATGCAGATGCCCTTGCCGATAATCGCGCCGACGCTCGATTTTTTCTCCTCATCATCTTCCTCTTTGGCTTCGGCATAAATATCTGCCGCCTTCTTTGCGGGGTCGTCGCTGTCGAGCAGAGGCTCGATGGGTTCCTCGCTCATCTTGGGCGAAGCGTAGAGCGGAGGCGGAGGAGCGACTGCGGGCGCCGCGGGCGCAACGGGTGCCGCGGGCTCTGCCGGAACAAAAGCTTCGGCCGGAGCGCTCTCGGGCGAATCAAAATCAAAACCGCCGAGAAGATCAATTTCTTCGGGCGCGGACTGCTCCATATCGGGAATCAGACTGTCCTTCGCGGGAGCGGGCGCCTCGTTCTTTTTTCTTTCGGCCACAAAGAGCTCATCGAGCTCATCTATACTCAAAAGTCTGAAAGCATCCATAATCGGGACTGCCTTTCGCTAGTAATTTCTTGAAATAATCAGTTGCCGGCCTTCTGCTGAAGCGCCTTGTTCTCCTCGGAGAGTGCGCGCGCAATCTTCTTGAGCTTTTCGTTATCGGCCTTGACCTTGGTCGCGTAGTCATAGACCTGCTTATACTTTTCCTTAATCATCTCGATATATTTTTCAACATCCTCGCGGCAGTAGCCGTCCGCTTCTCTGCGGAATAAATCTTTGTTTTCCATTTTATTTTGTCCTTTCTGAAAATTCGTTTTATACGGTTTACCTTATAAGTTTAACATACCTTAAAATAAAATACAACTGCAAAAACAAATTTTATGAACCGGAAATGAATTTTTCATTTTTCTGTTGACAAACGCAGAACCGGGTGCTACTATATAGGTGTGATATCACACATAGCACACCTATCTGATGAAACCGGAGAATCATCAGGTCGGAATTCGTATAAGACGGGAGGCGGTCCATTGATTCTTGTCGATAAGCTCAGCAGAATCCCTGTCTATGAGCAGATCAAAAATCAGATAATCACCTGCATCAGGCTCGGGATATACCCCGCTGATTCCCAGCTGCCCTCAATCCGCTCGATTACCGCCGAGGCGTCCGTGAACGTAAACACGGTCAAGAAGGCTTTCGCGGAGCTCGAGGCCGCGGGCGTAATCTACACGGTGCCGGGCATCGGAAGCTTCGTGAGCAAATCGGCCCTCGAGGGCGAGGCTGTCACGGCCAAGGCAAAAAGGAACATTGCCGACGCTTTCGAAAACGCAAAATCCGTGGGCGTGACGCAGGAGGAAATAAGGGAGATTCTTTTCTCCGTTTACGGGGAGGATAACAATGATTGAAATTAAGAATTTAACCAAAGGATACGGCGCAAATATCGCCGTTGAGGATATTTCGCTCAGAGTAGAAAACGGCTCGGTCTACGGCCTTGTCGGCTTCAACGGAGCGGGCAAGACAACTCTCATCAAATGCGTTGCCGGCGTTTATAAACCGGACGCGGGTCAGGCGCTAATCGACGGAGCGGATACCTTCACCTGCCCCGGAATCAGGCAGAAGATGTTTTATTTCTCGGATGAGCAGTGGTATCCGAAATACGCTTCGCTTCTCAAGACCGCGCAGTTTTATGCCGGCTACTATCCGGACTACGATTTCGATATGCTCGATAAGCTCTGCGGCGTATTTTCGCTCGATAAAAATGCAAAACTCGGCTCATTCTCAAAGGGAATGCTGCGCCAGGCGATAATGATAATCGGCATGAGCGCGAAGCCCTCTGTCCTGCTGCTCGACGAGGCTTTTGACGGGCTTGACCCCGCGGTCAGGAGCAAGATGAACAGTATGCTGCTCGACTACGCCGCGCAGACGGACTGCTCTGTGCTTATTTCGTCGCATTATCTTCACGAGATTGCCGATATCTGCGACCGCGTCGCTCTGATAAACGGCAGAAAAATCGCGCTCGAATGCTCGGTTGACGAAGCGGGCGCGGACAGATGCAAATTCCGCCTCGCCTTTGAAACGGAAAAAACCGAAGCCGATTTTGAGGGCTTCGATATCAGAAAATTCAAGGGCGACGGCAAGATGATAACTCTTTCTCTCAAGGGTGACGAAGAGGAAAACGAGGCGAAACTCAGGGCGATGAATCCACTGCTGCTCGAAAAATTCCCGCTCACTCTCGAAGAGGTATTTCTTGAAGAAATGGAGGGCTCGGATTATGACTTCACGGAAATCTTCTCTTAATCCTTTCGGATTCACTTACCGCGAAATGATAAAGCGCTTCCTGGCAGTCCCGATTCCGCTGATTCTGGCCGCTCTGTTTGTTTTCGGCGAAATCATTCCGCGCTTTTTCAGCTACCGCTCCGCTCTCGCATCAGGCGATGCGGCGTTCGCGCAGTCGCTCAGAGCGAACGTGCAGTTCGTATTCGTTTCGGGCTCCGATGCGAGCATACTTGCTTATCTCTACACTTTTATACTGATTGCGGCAGGGCTTGCACTCGCTCTCTATTCATTCGGCTTCATGATGCTCCGCCCGACCGTGAATGTCCGCTATTCGCTCGGCATCTCGAGAAATAAGCTTTTCGGCGCGAGGTATCTCGCGGTCGCGACGATAATCGGAATAAGCGTTGTCATCCCGCTTCTTATTGCCGCGCTTTTCAATGTCAGATTTTACGGCAATTCAAAGGAGCTCTGGATGGCCTTCGCCTTCCTGTGCCTCTCGCATTTCACGGTGTTCCTCTGGTCCTATACCGTCTATGTATTCGCGATGGTTCAGGTCGGCTCGATTCTCGAGAGTATAGTCATGGGCTCGGTCTGCGTTCTCGCTCCCGGCCTGCTCTCAAACGCGTTTTATTCGCTTGTCGCCGTTTTCGCCCACGGCTCGCCGTTCCTGAATTCGGCGGTATTCGATACAAATATCAATTTCTTTGATGTAAACGGCGATATGGTCGCGGGCCCCGGTCAGAGAATTTTCGGCTTTGCGGATTATCTCTTCCCGATTCACTCGGCCGCAGACTCCCTCTATATGTCGGTCGGTGAGGATTATCCCAGACCGCCGTTTGTGAAATTCATTGTATTTCTTGCGGTTGTCCTCGTTATCGCCTGCGTCGCAAAATATCTGCACTCGCGCAGAAAGGCCGAAAAAGCCGGATTCATGGGCGCGAGCCCCGCGCTCGAAGGCTTCTGCGTGGTAACGGTCGGCTCGTTTCTCGCATCCGTCATCGGTCAGATGATAAATTCTTCCGAATTGTCGCGCGGCGCGGTCAGGGTAATAACCGTCCTCGCGGGCGTTATTATCATGGCAGTCGGCTACATGGCTGTGGATCTTTTCCTGACCCGCTCGGCGAAGGCCTTCCGCAAAAGGATATGGCATCTGCCGCTTGAAATCTGCGTATTTCTCGCCATAGTATTCACCGCGGGCGTCATCATAAACGCCGCCTACGCGAAGCTTCCCGAAAAGGAAAACATAAAATCCGCAACCATTTCCCTCCCCTCGGCGCTTCAGGAATTCCGCTACACTCGCGATTCCGTCAGCGCAACAGGCTGCCTGCCCATCGATTCAATAACCGCGGAGCAGTCCTCGGACCGCGCAGTGTTTGAATTCGACTCGCCCGAAGATATTGAAAAGATTCTCGAAATCAACAATCTCGTGAAAGAGCCGGGCAAGGGGGAGCGCGGAATGTATACGGTCCGCTTTGAATACACCCTCGAAAACGGCAAAAAGGTTGAGAGGCTTTACAGAGACGCAGGTCAGACCATGATTGAAAAAATGACCGCGCTCATGCAGACCGACGCTTACCGCAAGGGCACTGCAACACTGCTGGGAAACCGCCTGCTGAGCCTCGGCACGGTGAGCCCGCTTCTTATCTCACCGAATCTCTCCTCGATGACGATACCGAAGGATTTATTCAACGATAAAGAGTTGACGCTGGAGCTTTTCAGGTGTGTTGAAAAAGATATCATTGACGGCGGAATCCCGCTTGATTTCGGCGGCGAAGGCGAAATTCTGGGTCATATCGCGCTCTGCGATTTCGCTCCGGATGACAATTATATTGATCCGGAATTCACCGTGTCCTACGGCGAAGAGGATGAGACGGCGGACGATGAGGATGTTAAAATTGCCAAAGACTGCGACTATCTCAAATACTACGATAACAATGTCCTCTTCTCCAATCTCAGCACTCTGCCGGTAACCGCGCAGGCAAAAAATACCGCCGCCTTCCTCGAAAGCCGCGGCCTGATGAAATATCTTGAAAACAAAGAGGATTTTGTAAAAATATCTTACTGCAGATATGAGGGCGCGGACAAAACTCCGCCGGACGACACCTCTACAGGTCTGATTTCGGCGCAGTTCGTTGATAAGAATTATCAGTTCAGCGTTTACTGGGCAGACGGAACTGAGGAGGCCGTCGGAACGGAGATGCCTTCATACTCAACGGTCGTGACCGACAAGTCGCAGATTGCCGAGCTTCAGAAAAGAATCCGCGCCGTAGCATACGCCGGCAGCGGTTACTACGTAAAAGCCGAATTCGCCGACGGCGACTACATCCTCGCCTATATGCCGGAATAAATACTATTAAGACACCCGCAGGGAACTCCCTGCGGGATTTTTCTGTTTTTCCCTACAATACCTTTTTTTACTCGCTGCGCTCGTAATATGCGTGCGCCACACCCCTCAATTTAATAATTTCG
>CAMUZD010000082.1 GCA_947165115.1 uncultured Clostridia bacterium | reverse complement strand
TGATATTGATCGTCGGAGGCGCGGCTGTGGTGGAGTTCCACTGATAAGAGGTTCCTCCGCCGCCTACCGGAGAGCCCGTATTGATATTTCTGGTGGTCGGCGAGGACTGTGTGGGAGGCTGTGTGCCCGCAGTCGTGGAAGAATTATTTGCATTCTGGGAGCTCTGAGGAGTTCTTGTATTCGCCGTGTTGCCCTGGGTAGCAGGAGCAACGGTTGTTTCCTTCTGGATTATTGTGACGTCGCCGTTTTTGTTCGTGACGGCGGTCACGCCCATTTCATCCGCCTTCCTTGAAACGCGGTCATACTGGGAAGGAGTAACCTTCTTGCCGTTTTCGAGGCCTGCCTCCGAAAGAATTTCATCGTAAACGCTCGATTCGACCTCGGTCACGCCGATATTGTCCTTCTGGATTACGGTCTTGCCGTCCTCATCCTTTGTGACGATGTAGCCGTTGAGCGCGGCGGTCTGCTTGACCTTGCTCAGCTGAGCGCTCGAGAGCGAGGAGAGGTCGCCGTTGAAGTCCTTGGCGTCGTCGCCGAGAGCCTCCTTGACTATCTCCGCGAGCTCAACGTCGGTAATTGTTACCGGCTGATATGTTTCGCCGCCCGGAGCCCATGACTCATCGGGAGAGAGCGTTGTTGATTCGCCGGTCTCTCCTTTTTTACCGCAGGCGGTGAATACAGCCGCCGTTAGAATAAGGCAGAGAATGACGGCGATCAATGATTTTGTATTCTTTTTCATAATTATCCCCCTATAGACTGAAGCGTATGGCCGCTTGATTAAAGATAATTCAACAACTATATACTAGCATATTAAATTTTAAACTGCAATAATTTTCTGTTTCGTGAAAAAATTATTTACAAACCGCTTTAATTTGGTTTTTATTTGTTGTATAATCTGCTTAAAGAACCGACGGGAGGTTGTAAAAAATGACAAAAAAGCAGAAGGCGCTGGCCGCCGTTGAAGCGCTCGAAAAGAAATATCCCGAGGCTATATGCTCGCTCGAATACAGCGATCCGCTCCAGCTTCTGATTGCCACCCGCCTCTCCGCGCAGTGCACCGACGCGCGTGTGAATCTCGTCACTCCCGCGCTTTTTGAGAAGTATAGGACGGCTGAGGATTTCGCCGCCGCGGATATCGCGGATGTGGAAAAGCTCGTGCATTCCTGCGGATTTTTCAGGGCGAAGGCGCGCGATATAGTCAACATGTGCCGTGAAATCATCGAAAGATTTGATTCAAAGGTGCCCGATAATCTCGACGACCTCGTTTCGCTGCCCGGAGTCGGCAGGAAAACCGCGAATCTGATTATGGGCGACGTTTACGGCAAGCCCGCTGTGGTCTGCGACACGCATCTGATAAGAATCACAAATCTGCTCGGCCTCGTCGATACGAAGGATCCGAAAAAAGTCGAAATTGAACTGCGCAAAATCCTGCCCCCCGAAAAGAGCAACGATTTCTGCCACCGCGCCGTGCTCCACGGCAGGGACACCTGTGTTTCCGGCAGGCCGAAATGCGCCGAATGCTGCATGAAAGAATTCTGCACTTACGGTCTTAAAAACAGCCGCTGAAACGGCCGGAAAATTACAAAATTTTTACCAAAATCGTCACTTTCAACAAAAATCACCGCTTTCGAAAAAAGTGAATAACTATGTGAATAAAGTGAAGAAAGCAGTCAAAAATCATTGAAAAACAGCCGTTTTCAGCGTGAAAAACTCTGCTTTATTCACAATCTAAGGAAATTTATGAATAGAAAATTAACAAAGACTATTGACAAAAAATGCTTCGATATCGCCCTGACGCTCGACTGCGGACAGGCGTTCCGCTGGAAGGAAATATCGCCCGGCGGAGGGTGGCACGGAGTGGCATTCGGCAAGCCGCTGTCTCTGTATGAAAAAGACGGAAAAATCGTGTTTGAGGGATGCACCGAAGCCGATTTTGAGAATATCTGGCGCGGATATTTCGACCTCGACCGCGATTATGATGCTCTCTGTGATTCGTTTAAGGCCGATCCCGCCCTCAGAGAGGCTGTGGAATTCTGCCCGGGCATAAGAATTCTCAGGCAGGAGCCCTGGGAGGCGCTCTGCTCGTTCATCATTTCACAGAATAACAATATCCCGAGGATAAAGGGCATAATCGAACGCCTGTGTGAGTCTTTCGGCGATGACCTCGGCGGCGGTGATTATTCATTTCCCGCCCCCGAAAGGATAATTGAAGCGGGTGTGGAAAAACTTGCGCCCCTTCGCGCGGGATTCAGAAATAAATATATAATCGATGCGGCCGGAAAGGTCGCCGACGGCACGGTCGATTTTGTAAAAATCGATTCTCTCCCTCTCGAAGAGGCGGCGGAGGAGCTCAAAAAAATCAAGGGGGTCGGCGACAAGGTTGCGGCCTGCACTCTGCTCTACGGCTTCGGCAAGGTTGACGCCCTGCCGGTCGATGTCTGGGTGAAACGCATCCTCTCCGAAACCTACCCCGACGGCCTGCCCTCCTGCACCGACGGCGTCCGCGGCATCGCCCAGCAATACCTCTTCCACTGGCGCAGGAACAGAGGATAACTTAACAGCAAAATTCAACCCGCAGGGAGCATCCCTGCGGGTTGTGTGTGTCATATTGGAATTTGTTTATGCTTTATTGTGTTTTGGCTTGCTGTATTATTCGAAATCGGCGCTGACTGCCTTGTCATAGAGGTCGCAGACTTCCTGCTTGGGAGCCTTGTCGATGAGGGTTACGACAACAGCCGCGATGAGGCCGACGATAAAGCCGGGAACGATTTCATAGAGATAGAAGCCGTTGTCGGCATTGTTGACGAATACGAGCCAGAGAATGTCGGTCAGAGCGCCGCAGACAACGCCCGCGATTGCGCCCTTGTAGGTCAGTCGCTTCCAGAAGAGCGAGAGGATGATGACCGGGCCGAAGGATGCGCCGAAGCCGCCCCATGCGTTTTCAACGAGATTCATGATGCCGCTTGCCGCTTCGGATTTGCTGCTCGCGATGAAATAAGCGATGACGGCGATGATAAGAACAACAATTCTGCCGACCCAGAGAGCTTCCTTGTCGGAGGCGTTCTTTCTGATGACGGGCTTATAAATATCGCTCGTGAAGGATGAGGATGCGACGAGAAGCTGTGAATCCGCAGTGCTCATTGCGGCGGCGATGACTGCCGAGAGAAGAATGCCTGCGATGAATGCGGGGAAGAGATTGGTGCAGTAAATGAAGATTCTCTCCTGCATGCCGTTTGCGAGGAGCTCCTCAGCGTAGAGAGCTCTGCCGAGAATTGCGATTGCGATTGCGGCGCCGAGGGAAAGAACAACCCAGATGATGCCGATTGTCGCGGACTTCTTGATGGTCTTTGAATCCTTTGCGGACATGAATCTTAAGAGGATATGAGGCATACCGAAGTAGCCGAGGCCCCAGCCGAGGCCGGAGACGATATCCTGCCAGGTTGCCGAGAAGGGATTGGCGTTGAATATGCTCTGTGTGCCGTCCTGCATGGTGTAGGCGGCGGTGATTTTATCAGCGGCGAACTCCGGAGCTTTTACGATAAGGATGGGAACTGCGAGCAGAGCGACGAGCATCATAAGGCCCTGGAAGAAGTCGGTCCAGCAGACCGCCTTGAATCCGCCGAGGAAGGTGTAGGCGATGATGATAAGAGCGAAGATGATAAGGCCGGTATTCTCCGAAATCTGGGGAAGAACCTTGCTGAATACCTTCGCGCCCGCAAGGAAGCTGGAAGCAACATAGGCGGTGAAGCAGACAAGGAAGATGACCGCGCAGATAATTTGGAGCGCTTTGCCTTCCTCAAGGAATCTGTTTTTGAGATACTGGGGGATGGTGATGGAGTCGTTTGCCGCCGCCGAGAATTTGCGAAGGCGCTTCGCGACGAGAATCCAGTTGAGAGCTGTGCCCAGAGCGAGGCCGATGCCTATCCAAACCTTGCCCATACCGAAGGCGAGGATGCTGCCCGGGAAGCCCATCAGCAGCCAGCCGCTCATATCCGAGGCCTGAGCGCTCAGAGCGGTTACCCAGGGGCCCATTGAACGGCCGCCGAGGAAGTAATCCTTCTCGTTGCCGTTTTTGGTCTTGATGAAGAAGACGATGCCGATGCCGAGTATCAGAAGGAAATACATGACAAAGGCAAGAATCTGTGCATTGAACATAATGTTTTCTCCTTATATTTATAAAATACCCGCAGAGTATAGCATATTTTTAACAAGAATGAAACACAGAACGCAGTATAGAACAGAGTTCACATATTATCGGATAATAAAGCGTAAAAATATTGATATATAAGGAATTAACTGAGAATAATAAACAAGAATGAAAAAGTTATACAAAAGAATACAGAAAAATTTTTATGCGGGGGTATAAGCCTGAATACTTTGTTTCATTATGCTCCGCATATCCCTGAGGCGGGCGGATGATATCCGCCCCTACGATTACCTGTAACTACAAACTGTCATTCTGAGGCAAACGCCGAAGAATCGCATAATTAAGAACACTTATGTTAATGAGATCCTTCGCGCATATTATACAGCTCACGCAGTGAATTTAGCTGCTCCGTAGGAGCAATTCAGCTCATCAAAGATGAATTTAGCTGACGATGAAATCGTCAATTTAGCTTTTTATGCTCTGCATATCCTGTTTGCGGGGCGCCGGGGTCGTCGCCCCCTACGGGCTCCGGTAAACAAAATCAGGGCGCGGAAAACTCCGTGCCCTGCAGCAAGCCTGTGATTGAGATCCTTCGCTCCGCTCAGGATGACAAGAGCACTCAGATTGACACCCCTTTAATTCCGGATTCCGAGTGTCGGATTCCGGATTTTCACCTCCGTTTTCTCCCCCGGAAACGGGGGGACTTTACAAATTGATATATTTATAGTATAATATAAAAGAATATTCTCATTTTCGGGCGGGAAAGTGTAAGAGTTCCGCCGCGGAAATCAAGGGGCGGTTTTATGAAAAACTTAAAGAAAATGTCGGCTCTTCTGCTGGCGTTTGTAATGGCCTTCGGCGTGTTTGCATTATCCGTCAGCGCGGCGGGCAGAAAGACCTATGTTGTGCTCGGCGACTCGATTGCCTACGGTCAGGGCATAGCGAATTCGCAGGATGCCTGCTACGGAAAAATCGTTGCCGACACCAACGGATACAACTATGCGAACTACGCGATTGACGGCTACACCTCCGCGAATCTTCTCAGGCATCTCGATACCGATTATGTCGCGGCGAGCGTCAAGAAGGCAAATATCATTTCAATCTCAATCGGCGGCAACGACTTCCTCACCTCGAATATGGCCGGCCTGCTTATCAGCGGCAAATTCGGCTCGGGCAGCAGGTTCGATACGATAGGCGAAAAGTTTTCGGCGAATTTCTCGGCGATAATTTCAAAGATAAAGAAGCTCAATCCGTCCGCGGCGATACTTGTGCAGACCGTATATAATCCGAACGCCGGCTTCTTCTCGGATGTTTATCAGAAGGGCGCGGATACGATTAACGGCGCGATAAGAAGCTATCTGTCCTCTCACGGCGGCGCGTTCTCAATCGTCGATGTCGCCTCCGCATTTGCGGGCCACGCGAGGGAATACATCGCGGCGGATACGATTCACCCGAATTCAAAGGGTAATCTCGTCATCGCGAAGCTGATTCTCCAGAAGCTCAAGGCGCTCGGCCTCGGCACTGCGACGGAGCCCGTCATCAACAATCCCGCAATCGACTGGACAGGTTCTTCGGGCGAATCCAAGGGCAATATCATCAGTTATTTTATAAAACTCTTCAAAAAATATATGGCAATTCTTTTCAGCTAAGGAGCAATTATTCTCATGGATTTTTCAGGTAAAAAAGTTCTCGTAATCGGCCTCGCCAGGAGCGGACTCGGCGCAATCAAGGTGCTTCACCGCCTGGGCGCGGATATCACCCTCTCGGAGACGAAGCCGAAAGAGGAGATAAAGGAAGCGGAGATGCTTGAGGGAATCGGCGTGAAAATCGTCGACCAGAGCATGAGCGTTTTCGAGGAGAAATACGACCTCGCGATAAAGAATCCCGGCGTCCCCTACAGAGCGCCGATGATTCTGAAACTGGAGGAAAACGGCGTCCCCGTAATAACCGAAATCGAGCTCGCCTATCAGGTCTCGAAGCCTCAGCATTTCGCGGCAATTACCGGCTCAAACGGCAAGACCACGACCAGCACCCTGCTCTATGAGATTCTTCATAAGGCATACGGCGAAAAGGCGCATCTCTGCGGCAATATCGGCATCGCGCTCTGTGAAATGGTTATGGATTACAACCTCATGGAGGAAGAGGGGCATTATTTCGCCCTCGAGGTCTCGAATTTCCAGCTTGTCAATATCGATAAATTCCGCCCCGAAGTCGCGACAATCATCAATCTCAGCCCCGACCATGTCGATTTCATGGGCTCGCTCGATAATTATTATAAATCGAAAACAGAAGTTTACCGCAATATGCGCGGGGATGACGAATTCATCCTCAATACCGACGACGCGACTCTGCTTGAATATACGGAGCGTTATCCTATCCAATGCAAAGTCAATTCCTTCTCGCTCGACAGGAAGGATACGGATTCCTTTGTCAAGGACGGATTCATATATATCAAGGGCGAAAAAGTGATGCCCGTTTCCGTCATCAAGCTCGTCGGCAAACACAATCTCCAGAATGTCATGGTCGCCGTTTCGGCGGCGAAGGCGCTCGGCGTTTCAAATGAAATTATCACCGAAGCCGTCGCCGGATTCAAGGGAGTCGAGCACAGAATCGAATTCGTGCGCGAAATCGGCGGCGTGAGATACTACAACGATTCCAAGGGCACGAATCCCGACGCGACAATCACCGCTGTCAAGTCCTTTGAAAAGGGCGTCATCCTGCTTGTCGGCGGATTCGAAAAAGGGCTCTCAATGGATGAACTTAAAAAGAATCTCGGCTCGGTCAAGAAGGTCATCGGCTACGGCGTATGCGGACCGCGCCTTGTGAAGGAGCTTGTCGGGGATGACGGCATTCTCGTTGAGAATCTCGTTCAGGCAGTTGACGAAGCTTATAAACTCGCTCAGCCCGGCGACACCGTTCTTCTCTCTCCGACCACCAGCTCATTCGACCAATACAGCGGCTTTGAAGAAAGAGGCGACCACTGCAACCAAATCGTAAACTCACTCTGATAAATATTAAAATGGAGATGATTTTATGGCAGATCAGGATTTAGGAAATACCCA
>CAMUZD010000081.1 GCA_947165115.1 uncultured Clostridia bacterium | reverse complement strand
TGCGCTTTCGGAGAAATTTGAAATTGAATACAATAAAGATGCGCGCGCGGGCGTAATCGGTAGAATCCCTGCACCTGACGGAATAGGGAAAATAGTCGTCGCGACCGGCGGAACATCCGATATCCCCGTTGCCGAGGAGGCGGCTCTGACCGCCGAGGTTCACGGAAACGAGGTCATTCGCCTCTATGATGTCGGCGTGGCGGGGCTCCACCGACTGCTCTCTCATATCGATGAAATAATGAGTGCCTCCGTCATAATTGCCATTGCTGGCATGGAGGGAGCTCTCGCGAGCGTTATCGGCGGCCTTGCCGACTGCCCGGTTATAGCGGTTCCGACAAGTGTCGGCTACGGAGCATCATTTGAAGGGCTTTCCGCTCTGCTTTCAATGCTCAATTCCTGCGCGAGCGGAGTTTCGGTTGTCAATATCGATAACGGCTTCGGGGCAGGCTACCTTGCGGGTATGATAAATCATATGGAGGCGAAGAAATGAAAACTCTGTATCTTGACTGCTCGATGGGCGCTGCGGGAGATATGCTGACCGCCGCTCTGCTGGAGCTTTCCGATAATAAAGACGAAACGCTTTCTCTTCTCAATTCCATAGGCGTTCCCGGAGTTGAATTCATCGCGGAGGACTCGGAAAAATGCGGAATTCACGGAACTCATATGGCTGTTAGAATTCACGGCGGAGAAGAGGGTGAAGAGCATCATCACCATTCCTCGCTTCACGATATCGGAGAGATTATCGCTTCGCTGAATATTACCGAAAAGGTCAGGGCGGATGTGCGCGGTGTCTATGAAATAATAGCTGCAGCCGAGAGCGAGGTTCACGGCGTTCCTGTTACGGATATACATTTTCACGAGGTCGGGACTCTTGACGCAGTTGCCGATGTCGCGGCCGTGTGTCTGCTTATTGATAAACTCTCTCCGGGCAGAATCATTGCTTCGCCCGTGAATACCGGAAAGGGGCAGGTCAGATGCGCCCACGGAATTCTGCCGGTGCCGGCACCCGCGACAGCGCTGATTCTCAAGGGAATACCGGTTTACAGCGATGATATAAACGGCGAATTATGCACTCCGACAGGCGCCGCCCTTCTGAAATATTTTGCGGATGAATTCGGCACTATGCCGGTTATGACCGTGAGTGCAATCGGTTACGGTATGGGAAAAAAGGATTTTGAGAGGGCAAACTGCGTGCGCGCCTTTCTCGCTCAGAGCGAAGACAGCAGCGAAAACATAATTGAATTATCCTGCAATATCGATGACATGACCGCCGAGGAAATCGGCTTCGCGTGTGAAATGTGCTTCAAGGCAGGAGCCGTTGAGGTATATACCGTTCCCGCCGGAATGAAGAAAAACCGCCCCGGCACGTTTCTGTGCGTTCTGTGCCGCGAGGCGGAAAAAGATGAGCTCATTAAAACGATTTTCAGATATACATCCACAATCGGTTTAAGAGAAAGTGTATGCAGAAGATACACTTTAAGCCGCACCGAAGAATCGGTGCTCACGCAGTTCGGTGAAATCCGCAAAAAGATTTCGTCCGGTTACGGCGTGACAAAAGAAAAATACGAATACGATGATATTTCCCGCGTTGCAAGGGAAAACGGTCTCTCATTTTCCGAGGTGCTGAAGCTCCTGAAAGAGAAAAAAGAATAAAAGGAGAATATCACTATGCACATGGCGGATGCTTTGCTTGCTCCTCCCGTCGCAGCGGTTATGTATGCCGCTTCGGCAACGGTCGCAGGCGTATCAATCTACAAGCTTAAAAAGGAAGAAAAACTCGGCGACGAGCCGACATTCAAAAGACTGACGACTATGGCGGCGCTCGTATTCGCAGGTCAGATGATCAATTACACAATTCCGGGAACCGGATCATCGGGGCACTTATGCGGAGGCATGATGCTGACCGCTTTGCTCGGCCCGTGGGCGGGCTTCCTGTCAATGATTGTCATCTTGGCAATTCAATGTCTCTTCTTCGCGGACGGCGGCCTTCTCGCTCTGGGAGCGAATGTGTGGAATATGGCGTTTTACGGCTGTTTTGTCGGCTATTTCCTGATTTACCGCCCGATAATGCAGAGCAAGCTCCTCGCCTCAAAAGGCAATAATGCGGCAAACAGAGTCAAGATAATTCTCGCATCCGTACTCGGATGTATTATCACTCTCCAGCTCGGCGCGTTTTCGGTCGTTCTTGAAACTCAGCTTTCCGGCATAACCGAACTTCCCTTCAAGGCATTCGTTATGCTTATGCAGCCGATTCATCTCGCAATAGGCCTCATAGAGGGACTTATCACTTCGGCAGTGCTTATATTCGTAAATGAAACCAGACCCGAGCTTATCAAGGATATAAAACTCGGTGACGGCGAAAAGCAGAAGGGCTCGGTCAAGGCTGTTCTGCTGACGCTCACAGCGGTTGTGCTTATTGTCGGCGGCGGAATTTCCCTGCTTGCAAGCTCCAATCCCGACGGCCTCGAATGGGCGCTCTTCGGCAATAAAGATGCGGGATATGCCGAGAATATGGCTCTCGACGAGGAGAATTTCGGCGTTGAGAGCGGCGCATCCGAAAAGGCCGAAGCGATTCAGGAAAAGACATCATTCCTTCCCGATTACGCGTTTTCATTTGACGCCGAGAATCCGGCGGGCACTACGGTTTCCGGCATAGTCGGCTCTGCAATGGTTGCAGGTGTCGCGGCGCTGGTATGCCTTGCGGGCGGATTTTTCAGAAAAAAGGCGAAAAAGGCAGAAGAGAGCAATAAATAAAAGATAACGGTAAAAGGCAGGTGAGAGAGGTGAATAAAGCTCAGAAAGCTGGCGCGGAGATTAAAGCTGTTGAAGCGCTCGCTCAGGGTAATTCGCCCGTTCACCGCCTTTCTCCTCTCTCAAAGCTTGCGATGACGCTAGCTTATATAATCGTAACGGTTTCATTCAATAAATATGATTTTTCTGCGCTTATCGTGATGCTCCTGTTTCCCGTTATCGGTTATCAGCTTTCGCTGATACCGCTCAGGACCTGCTTTTACAAGCTCAGGATAGTCCTGCCGCTTGTCTGCGCGGTCGGCATTTTCAATCCGTTTTTTGATAAGGAAATAATGCTGAGAATCGGCTCGCTCGGCATTTCGGGCGGCGTGATTTCAATGCTGACGCTTATGATGAAAGGCGTATTCAGCCTGATGATGTCGTTTCTGCTGGTCGCGACCACTCCGGTTGACGAGCTCTGCCGCGGATTGAGGAAGATTCACTTTCCCAAAACGCTTGTCTCGCTTCTGCTTCTGACCTTCCGCTATGTTTCGGTTATGCTTGATGAAGTTGCGGTTATGACCGATGCCTATCATCTGCGCGCTCCCGGTCAGAAGGGAATCCGTTTCTCCGCCTGGGGAACCTTCCTCGGTCAGCTGGTTCTGAGAAGCTCTGACAGAGCAAATGAAATATATTCGGCAATGCTTCTTCGCGGCTTTACCGGAGATTTTGATTATTCTCCGCCCAAAAAATACAGCAGACTATCGCCTCTGATTGCCTTGATTCTTATTTCTTTGTTTATTGCGGCGAGGTTATTCAATGTTATTTCACTTTTCGGGAGATTGAAATGATAAGATTCGAAAACGTTTGTGTTTCATATGAAAAAGGCGACGCTCCGGTTCTCGATTCGCTGAGCTTTGAAATCAAAGCGGGTGAGAGTGTCGGCCTTATCGGCTCGAACGGCGCGGGTAAAAGCACTCTGCTCAAAGCGATGACCGGCCTTATTTCCCATGAAGGAAGAATCACAGTCTGCGGTCTGACGCTCGATAAACAGAATCTCGCCGAAATCCGCCGTAAAACAGGCTATGTGATGCAGAATTCGGATAATCAGATGTTTATGCCGAGAGTTATTGACGATATGATATTCGGTCCCGTGAATTACGGAATGAGTCGTGAAGATGCTGTTGAAGCGGCAGGAGAAGCACTCGCAACACTCGGTGCGGAAAACCTTGCCGATAAATACAATCACAAGCTCTCTGGCGGTGAAAAGCGTCTCGCCGCGATTGCGACCGTGCTTGCCATGAAGCCGCAGATAATGCTCTTTGACGAGCCCTCATCGGCGCTCGATCCGAAAAACAGGCGCAATCTCATCGGTATAATCAAATCGCTACCCGAAACGAAAATCATTGCGACACATGATCTTGATTTTGTGCTCGATACCTGTGACAGAGTGATTCTGCTCAGCGGCGGCATCATTGCCGCAGATGGGAAGACGGATGAAATTCTTAAAGATAAAGCCCTTCTTGAATCAAACAATCTCGAGCTTCCGCTGAGCTTGACACAGAGAGGTTAAAGTATGAAAAAGATTATTATAGTTATTCTTTGCCTGTGCATTATGGCTTCGGCAGCCTCATGCTCGTTAAATACCGAAAAAGCGGAGATTATCGGCTCTCAAGAAGTCTTAAAGGCGTTTTCCGACTGCCCGCATCCCGATGATGTTCTGAAAGACTGCAGGAAAATCAATTTTGAGTTAAGGCCCGATTTCAAGGGCCTCACGAAGAAAACAGACAAAGATGAAGAAAACTCTACAGTCACTGAAAACTGGTATAATTCACGCGGAAAGCTCATATATTCCGTTTATGAAGAATTCGGCGAGGACATTTTTGATTATTATACCAATTCCCGAAGCGGCAAGGTTCTCACTCTCAGATACTGCCTGAACGAAGGCGAAACCTACTGGGTTACGGCTACAACCGACGGTTACAAGGTCCATTTCGACGAAATCGGCGATAACGGCGCAGAGGATATTTATATCGAAGTGTTAAGGCCCGGCAACGATTTTGAAACCGTGTCTTACTGGAAAAAAGACGGCAGATGGAAAACGGAATCCGCCGTGTATTTCAGCGAGGAAGGTCTGGCTCAATATTACGGTTGTTCCGATGACGGCAAAGAGGATTACGGTACCGATATTCTCGCCGAAAAGGCAGAAAAAGTCGCCGTATCCGAAATAACCGACGAATTCCGTTATGCCGCTCCGCTGCAGTGCAGCGCACGCTCGTGCAGAATCAGCTATACCGAAAATGAAAACGGCAGGGAATGGTATCTGACAGCTCCGTTCATCTATCAATTTGAAAATGAAGAGGCGGCAAAGCGCTTCTCCGCCGAGTTCGGTCAGCCGGAGTATAAATACAGCGCTCTTGACGGCGAAACTCCCGAAATCAGAACCGGTGAATATACTCTCAGAGTCTCGCCCGATTTTGCAGACAGCGAAAGCTTTGCGGGCTTTGTCACGGCGGAAATCAATGATGACTATTCAATCATTTTAAAACTCGATGACAATAAAGAGATAACGGATTTTGATACGGGATACATTCAGTTTTATTGATATAAAAAACGAAGGCGGCTGAAATTCAGCCGCCTTCTTGAATTGTCTTTTACTCTTTTACGTATTCCTTGCCGTCGATTATGATGGTCTTGCCGCTCTTTTCGAAGGAATAGGTGAGGGTTCCGCCGATGCCGAGAACGGTTTCTTTCTCGAATTTAATCTGATCCTTGTCGATTGAATATGTGCCCGTCAACGTGATTCCGAACAGTTCGCCTTTGACGTTGCCATCTTTGTCGAATGTCAGTGAACCTGCGCCGTCTGCGGGCTTATAGGTGCCGTTGAGAGTTTTGCCGCAGCTTGCGAAAAGAACCGTGATTGTCGCGAGAACCATGATAACCGCTATGATTTTGACTGCTGTTTTCATAATTTCATCTCCCAAAACTTATTTTGCACTTAAAGTATAGCATCTATTATTCCGTAAATCAATAATTTTTGATAAAAATGGCATTCTTAAAATTTCACTTGTATTTTTATATATGATTTGCTATTATATCCATAATAGGGGAGAGTGGGTTTTCGCTTCCCGAAAAAGACAGCGGAGGAATAATTATGAAATTGACAATGTCACAGGCGCTTGTTAAATTCCTTGATAATCAGTATATCAGCTTTGACGGCGTTGAATCAAAATTTGTCGACGGTATCTTCGGCATTTTCGGCCACGGCTGCGTAGTCGGTCTCGGTCAGGCGCTCGAGCAGGGCGGCCACAGCCTGAAATTCTACCAGGGTCATAATGAGCAGGGTATGGCTCACGCGGCGATGGCTTTCGCAAAGCAGAATCACCGCAGGAAGATTATTGCCTGCACCTCGTCCATCGGCCCCGGCGCTCTGAATATGGTCACCGCCGCCGGCACGGCAACAGCAAACAGAATTCCTCTGCTGGTGCTCCCGGGCGATACCTTCGCCTGCCGCCAGCCCGATCCCGTGCTTCAGCAGGTTGAGCAGCCCACTTCCTACAGCACCACCGCGAACGACGCCTTCAGAGCCGTCTGCAAATACTGGGACAGAATCGTCCGCCCCGAGCAGCTTATGACTGCCTGCCTCAACGCGATGCGCGTGCTGGTTGACCCCGCCGAAACAGGCGCAGTCTGCCTTGCGATGCCGCAGGATGTCGAGGGCGAGTCCTTTGATTATCCCGATTATTTCCTTCAGAAGAGAGTCTGGTATCTTGACAGAAGAATCCCGACTCAGCGCGAAATAGATATTGCGGTTAAAACCATTACAGAATCCGAAAAGCCCATTCTCATCGCGGGCGGCGGCGTCACTTATTCCGAGGCGTATGATGAAGCTGTCGCGTTTGCAGAGAAATTCAATATTCCGATTACCGAGACCCAGGCGGGTAAAGGCAATATTCCGTTTGACCTGCCGCTGAATATGGGGGGTATAGGCGTTACGGGCGGTCCTGCGGCGAATAAACTCGCGAAGATTACAGATCTTGTCATTTCCGCCGGCTCACGCCTTACGGACTTCACCACCGCCTCTAAATGGGGATTTCGGAATCCGTCAGTCAAGATGCTCGGTATAAATGTCAGCGCTTTTGACGCTCTCAAGATGGATGCGGTTTCCGTCGTTGCCGATGCAAAGCTCACCCTCGAAGCACTCACAGCCGCTCTTGAAGCGAAGGGATATAAATCCGGCTGGGATCCGGCTGAGCTTGCTCAGATCAAAGCCGATTATGTTACCGAGGTTGACAGGCTTTACAGCATAGAGCTTGAAAACGGTCTTTCCCAGACCAGAGCGCTCGGCGAAATCAACAATTTCATCGCAAAAGACGCCATTGCGGTCGGTTCTGCCGGCTCGCTTCCCGGATGTATGCAGCGTCTCTGGAAGAGCTTCGTACCCGGCACATACAATATGGAATACGGCTTCAGCTGTATGGGATATGAAATCTGCGGCGCTCTCGGCGTAAAGCTTGCTCAGCCCGATAAAGAGGTCTATACAAT
>CAMUZD010000080.1 GCA_947165115.1 uncultured Clostridia bacterium | reverse complement strand
AATAGTCTATTCCACCCCTTGCAGAAAACTTATAATCAAGGGCGAAAAGGTCGGCGGACTCATTATCGGTTCCAATAAAGAAAAAGTTTATTGCGATCTTGTTATCGATGCCTGCGGAATCAACTCGCCTCTCAGGAAATCACTTCCCGAAGAATTCGGAGTTACCAAAGAACCCGGCGAGGATGAATATTTCAGCGTTTACAGAGGAATCTTCGACACTTATCCCGATTTACCGATTCCGAAGCAGCGCAAAAAGGTGTTTGTCAAATTCATGGGACAGCCCGGTTTCTCGAGAGTTATCTGCGAGCCCGATGACAAAGTTGATGTTCTTGTCGGTAAAATGGGCAGAATGTCAAGATTTGAATTTGAGACTCTTTTCAGACAGTTACGAATCGAGAATCAGATTATAGGATATGAAGACCTTGAAAAAGGTGTATTTGCAAAGATACCCGTAAGATATCCTTTAACCAAAATGATGGTTGACGGTTACGTTGCGGTCGGCGACAGCGCATTTATGAATATGCCGATGATGGGCAACGGTATTGCCGATTCGGTCAGGGCCGGTCAGATGCTCGGCGAAGTTGTTTCCGACGCCAATTCATCCAGCGCAAGGCAGATGTGGAAATATCAGGTTTCATATTTCAAGCAGATTGCCTATGAAAGATTTCTTATTGATGCGATGCGCAGGACTCTTCTTAAGTCAAAGTCGGATGAAATCAGATTCCTGCTAGAAGGCGGTTTCCTCACAAAAGAAGAAATAAAAACCGTCGTAATGGGTAAAGGAATTATCGCTTCGTTTGGTTTTATCATGGAAAAATTCGGCATAGGCAGAAAGAAATTCAAGTTCTATACCGATATCATCAAAGCTCTTATGAACGGTAAATCCGCTATGGAAACTGCCCGTCAGATTCCGGCAAAATATGATAATTCCAGAATCAACGCCTGGCAGAAAAAGATTGAAAAATACTATAAATAATCAGACGCAATAGAGATTTGTATCCCACGCAGGAAAATAAGGATGATGCCTTATTTCAAATCTGTAATCGGGATTCAACTCGGCAATCTGAAGTGGAATTTCAAAAATATCACTGAACTTATGATAAAGCGCTATGTTAAGCTTCGGCTTACAGCGCTTTATTGTATTTTCGGCCCCTTTGATTATTCTCTGTTCCTCCCCTTCCGCATCAATTTTAATATATGTTATGTTTTTTCCTTCGCTCAATTCATCGATTGTTACTGTTACTGTCGGCGCACCTTTTTCAGAAATATATGACTGCCTGCCGCCCGAAGAAATAAATCCGGTTCTCCCGATTATATCAGAGCACGCTTTATTTACTGCAAAAGCGTTATTATAATCATCAAGAAACATTTTCAGTTTTTCAAAATTCTTTTTATCGGGCTCTACAGCAATAATTTCATCATAGATTCCTTTAGTATAATTCAGATATTCTTTGACTGTATCGCCTTTATATGCTCCGACATCAATATAGGTTCCTATTCCGTCAAGATTAAGAAACGACCTGAATATTTCATCTTTTTCACTTGTAATATCAAGCAGATATCTCAATTCGCCGGTATAAATGAATTCAAGATATCCTATAAATATTATTTTAGACTTTTCGCTTAACAACTCATACGCGGCATCAATTTTATCGGAATACTGTTCGAAAAATGAATCATCAGCAATTTTATCTCCGCATACAGGAACGGCAGGATACAGCAAACGATAATCTTTATTAAGATCAATAATATGATTCATAACGTTTTCGATACTTGTTCCGAAAGCAGGAGTTATTATGAATTCACCATTATAATCACTTAATTTCTTGACTATAAATCCTCTGAATATCTGACCTTTGACAAAATCATCGCTCGCGGTTACACCGAGAATCTTTATATCATTTTCATTGAATAAATCGATTACTTTATCCGCGCCGTTTCCCATCCCATAAATCAGCGCAGGTAATTCGCTATTCTTAATTAAATCTATATAATGTCTGCCTGTGAGTTCAAAACTTTTCATTTTAGTCTCCTTGCATTTTCTACAAATAAATTTTATATGATATCTCAAATAAAGTCAATCGATAAAACACTTGATTAAAACTATATAATAATGTTATAATAAATAATAATTTTCCGGAGGTAATTATGAGATTATTATTTCAAGGCGATTCAATAACCGACGCGGGGAGAGACAGAAGCGATTATCATAATCTAGGCAACGGTTATCCCAAATATGCCGCAGCTAATATTTCACAAAAATACAGCGATATAGAATTCATTAACCTCGGAATAAGCGGAGATCAAACAAAAGATCTGGTCGCCAGAATTAAGCCTGATTTTATTGATATAAAACCCGATATTATTTCAATAATGATAGGGGTCAATGATACCTGGCATTATGCATCTGACAGGAACTGGCTATCGAACCAGAAATATGAAGAACAATACAGATTTGTTCTTGATCGTATCAAAAAAGATACAAATGCAAAGATTATAATGATTGAGCAGTTTCTTCTACCGGCAGATGATAAAGATTTCTTCAGAGAAGATCTGAATCCGAAGATTGACATAACCAGAAAACTTGCCAGAGAATATGCGGATGTTTATATTCCGCTTGACGGCATTTTTGCAAAAGCACTGCTTGAATATCCTTCAAAGCACTGGTCCGATGACGGCGTTCATCCAAACGCAAATGGTTCTGAGTTTATTGGCAGAATCTATGCAGAAGCTTTTGACGAACTGATGGAGAAGGTGAAATAATGAAAAAGATAAAAGAAATACTCAATTATATTTTTATTGACGGTATTTCGGGAATGGCGCTCGGCCTATTTGCCACTCTTATAATCGGCACTATTCTTGCTCAGATTGCGAGCTTCCTTCCGGATAAAATCGGTGTATATCTTAACGCAGTTGCCAGTGTTGCAAAGGTGCTAACCGGTGCAGGTATTGCTGTAGGTATGTCCTATAAATATAAAGCATCTACACTCGTTGCTACTTCAGCTGCGGTTGCCGGTATGGTAGGCGGTTTTGCTCCGAAAATACTGGCAGGTGCTGTTATTACCGACGCGGGAATGCTCTTTACCGGAGTCGGTGACCCGATAGGAGCTTTTATCGGCGGCTTTACCGCTATTCAGATCGGCAGATTAATCAGCGGAAAAACCAAGCTTGATATTATCCTCACTCCGGCTCTTTCTATTATCGGCGGTTCTGCGGCCGGTCTGATGCTCGGCCCTCCCGCATCAAAAATCACAACCAAAATCGGTGAAATTATTGAATGGGGAACCGATAAGCAGCCCGTTATAATGGGAATAGTAGTCAGCGTAGTTATGGGAATCTGTCTTACCCTTCCTATCAGCTCCGCAGCACTCGGAATAATACTCGGCCTCGGAGGGCTTGCAGGTGGCGCTGCAGTAGTCGGTTGCTCCTGCCAAATGATCGGCTTCGCTGTCGCAAGTTACAGAGAGAATAAGGTTGGCGGTCTTGTTGCACAGGGAATCGGAACATCAATGATTCAGATGCATAATATTCTTAAGCATCCGCAGATTTGGATTCCGCCGATTGTTGCAAGCGCAATACTCGGACCTGTTTCAACAAAGCTTCTCGGAATGACATGCTTTGATACGGGCGCAGGTATGGGAACATCCGGACTTGTCGGCCAGTTCATGACTTTCGCTTCTATGAAAGCGGATGGTGTTGACCCGAAAATTATTATTATTGAAATAATATTTATGCATTTTGTATTACCCGCGGTAATCACTCTTATTATCAGCGAATTCATGAGAAAGAAAAATATTATCAAGCTCGGCGATATGTCGCTTGAGAATCTGAATTAAGGTGAATGACATGAGTAAAAAGATTATATCAATAGTTTTAGCTGTTTTACTGATTCTTTCTGCTTTTACACTTCCATCCTTTGCACGCGAGGATGTAACAGATAAATCAATGCAGAAGCTCTATACTGTCTTAGATAAAGCAGTTAATGCTCTCGTCGGCGGAATAGCAGCCATGATAGCGACACCGAAATGGGAGAATAAAGCAGATTACAATTCCGAAAATTATTACAAAGGACTTGATAAATCGGAATTTATAACTGAGGCCGGTGATGATTCTGCATGGTCTGTAGGCTATTCAAACGCTTCCATTCTGACCGGTAAAGAAGTCGGTGGCGGAGATTACTACGTCGGCGGTTCACTTTCTGTAACCAAGAAACTCGCAACCGAGCAATGGGATGATCAAAAAGTCAGGACGGTTGCTGTTTCAGACGGCAGAGGAATAAATATTTTCTCGTCAATAGACTGTTTCGGCCTCGCCAATCCCGACGTCAGAATAATCAGAAGCAAATTTGCTGAATATGCAAAAGAAAAAGGTCTCGATATAACTACCGTTAACATTTCAGCACTTCATCAGCATTCCTGCGTAGATACTTTCGGAATGAACGGCGATATTGTTGACGCACTGTTTATGTCATCCATACGCACTATTCTCGGCATAGAGCTTCCCGGCGGACAGAACAAAGATTATATGGAAAATCTGTATAACAAAACTGTTCAGACAATGATCGAAGCGGTTGAGAATATGCAGACCGGAAAAATGTATTTCGGAACTGTTGATATTTCCGAATATATGCATGATAAGAGAGATCCTCAGGTTTTTGACGGCAACTTCAACAGATTCCGCTTTGTTCCCGATAACGGCGGTAGGGAAACCTGGATTGTAAACGGTTCCATGCACTGCGTCGGTAACGGCGCAGCTCAGACTGAGCTTACTGCCGATTATCCGTATTACATGGAACAATATATCAACGAGAATGACAATGCAGACTTCTTCTACTTACTCGGAGCTCAGCTCGCCATAACCAGCGATTACGATAAACTTGAGTTCGATGAAAAACGCGTTGAAGAAGAAGGCACCAAATACAGAATCAGCGTTTACGGTGAAACGCTTGCAAAAAAGCTTGAATCAATTGAAAATGAAACTGAAGTTGCGCCGATTCTTAATATCAGTCTCAGAGAAACCTGGGTTGACGTTGATAACAACATCCTTCTGCTCGCCGCAAAAGGCGGTCTGCTTGAAAACGGGATCTACAAAAACGGCTTCGGTAAATACAGCATTGTTACAGAAGTAGGATACGCTGAAATCGGCGAAGATATTGCTGTTGCTCTTATTCCCGGTGAGCTTGCTCCCGAAATTGCTTTCGGCGGAGCTGACACAACAGATACCTCATGGCAGGGAAAAGATTGGGAATACCCTTCATTTGAGTCTCAGGTAAACGGAAAGAAACTCATAGTATTCGGCCTTACCAATGACCAGGTCGGTTATCTTCTGACTTCAAACAACTGGCATTCCATTTTCACCGAAAACGAAGAAATTGTATCTACCGGTCAATATGCCGGAGAATTCATCACTAAAGCATTCCTTGAATTATTACAGGAAATCAAAGGATAACAATATTCACTTACTGAGAGTAATTAGATAATGAATAAAATCACAAAATCTGCAAAGGGAACGGATTTTATCCTCTATCTTACTTGCATTATCGCATCGGCATTCGGATGCCTGATGGTATATTCTGCAACAAGAAACGAGGCTCTTGAATCTACTATCCCAATAGGCAGAGAATGCCTGATAATGGTAGTTTCCGCATTTATCGGCATAGTTCTCTGTATAATAATTTCATTTTTTGATTACAATTCAATAGAAAGAATAGCTTTGCTTGTCGGAACTGTATGCCTGCTTCTGATATTAGCGCTGTTTGTATGGGGCGAAGCTCCCGAAGACAGGCCGAATGCGAGATGCTGGCTTCCGATTATCAAAACATCCGCAATCACCGTTAACTTTCAGCCTTCGGAGCTTGCTAAGGTCGGATTCCTGATTACTTTTTCAGCGCATTTGGAAAAAGTCAGACACAGCATGGATAGGTTTATCAACATTATCCTGTTGACCGCTCACGCCATAGTCCCGATAGGGCTTATTATCCTGACCGACGATCTTGGTTCTGCGATTGTTTTCGGATTTATGTTTGTAGGAATGATGTTTGCGGCCGGTCTGAAGCTCAGATATTTCGCAGTTGCTTTCGGCGCAATTGCGGCAGCCGTTCCTTTAATCTGGACAAAATTCTTTTCCAATTTCCACAGACAGAGAATTCTGGCCATTTATTATCCGCAGGCGCTCAGCGAAAGTGTTTATAATGCAAGAATATATCAACAGCAGAGAGCGGTAAATGCCATAGGAGCAGGCGGATTATTCGGAGACGGTCTTTTCAAAGGGACATATACTCAATCCCCTGCAGGCATTCCTGTCAACGAAAGCGATATGGTTTTCTCTGTTGTTGGAGAAGAACTCGGCCTTATCGGCGGAATAGCACTGTTGCTTGTTCTGGCTTTTATATGCTTAAGAATTATTAAAACCGCAAAAATGTCTCACAACGCATCCGGCGCTCTGATCTGTTACGGAACTGCGTTTATGATAAGTTCTCAGGTTATTATGAATATCGGTATGTGCTTAAAACTCCTCCCCTGTATCGGTATCACATTACCTTTTATCAGCGCAGGAGGATCAGCTAACCTCTGCATTTATCTCGCCATCGGTCTTGTTATGAGCGTATACAGATTCAACCGCGAAAACAGTCTCGAGAATCTGAATCTAAACGGAGTCCTAACTCCGTTTACCGAATGAGGAATTGATATGAAGAAACAACTGATTGCTCTTATATCCGCCATCGTAGTTCTTTTGGGTATATTTATAGCAAAGCCACTTGTATTCGATAAGGCTAATGATGTTGAACCGACTACCACTACTGAATGGTTTGACGAAAACGCAATTACCACCGAAAGAACAACATACGAAACGCGAAAAGCAACCACCAAAACTACCACTCAGGAAAAAACTACTAAGCAAAGCTCCGGCACAGTTGATAAAGACGGAAGTTACTATTCCAAGAACGATGTTGCCCTTTATATTCATACTTACGGTCGTTTACCAAATAATTTCATAACCAAGAATCAGGCGCGTTCGCTTGGCTGGGAAGGCGGATCAGTTGAGAAATTCGCTCCCGGTAAAGCAATAGGCGGCGATTATTATGGTAATTATGAAGGAAAGCTTCCTAAAGGAAACTACCATGAATGCGATATAAACACTCACAATAAGTCTTCACGCGGAGCTGAAAGAATTATTTATTCGTTAGACGGCAGAATCTATTATACATCAAATCATTATGAATCATTTACGCAGCTGTATTGAGGTGGATTATGAAACGAATTAGACTTGACGGAAAAAAGATGACCAACAGAAACACTGCGCATGAATATATAGCTGCAAAAGTGTCTTTCCCCGATTATTACGGTAAAAACCTTGACGCTC
>CAMUZD010000079.1 GCA_947165115.1 uncultured Clostridia bacterium | reverse complement strand
CGGAAACAGGAGGTGCCGGAATGTATAAACTTCAGATTCCCGAAGGCTACAAATCCGAGCTCACGCCCAGACAGACACAGCACGCAATCAAAAAGGTCAAGGATTTCTTTGAGAGGGATCTCGCGATTCAGCTCAATCTGACCCGCGTTTCCGCCCCGCTCTTTGTGCAGAAGAATTCGGGCATAAACGATACGCTCAACGGGGTTGAAAGACCGGTGCGCTTCGACGTCAAGGATATTGACGGCGGGGATTTCGAGATAGTTCACTCGCTCGCTAAGTGGAAAAGAATGGCGCTCGGCCAATACGGCTTCGGCATCGGCGAGGGCCTCTATACCGATATGAACGCCATCCGCCGCGACGAGGATACCGACAATATTCACTCGATTTTCGTCGATCAGTGGGACTGGGAGAAGCATATCGCAAAGGAAGACAGGACTCAGGAAACGCTCCATCACACGGTCCGCGCGATTTACAGGGCGCTCAGACACACCGAGAGATATATTGCGGATGACTACGCTTTCGTTCAGCGCGATTTCCTGCCCGACAGGATTTCGTTCATCACCACCCAGGAACTCGAGGATATGTATCCCGATCTTACCCCGAAGGAGAGGGAGAATAAGATTGCCCGCGAAAAGAAGGCGGTCTTCATCGAGAAAATCGGCGGCGCGCTCAAGAGCGGCCAGATTCACGACGGCAGAGCCCCCGACTACGACGACTGGGAGCTCAACGGCGATATAGTTGTCTATTATCCGGTGCTCGACATAGCGTTTGAACTCTCGTCAATGGGCATCAGAGTCGATGAGGAATCGCTCGTGAAACAGCTCGAAATCAGGGGCTGCCCCGAGAGAGCAGAACTGCCCTTCCACAAGGCGCTCCTGAACGGCAAACTGCCCTATTCCATAGGCGGCGGCATCGGCCAGAGCAGAATCTGCATGTTCTTCCTCCATAAGGCGCATATCGGCGAGGTCCAGGCGAGCATCTGGCCCGAGGGCATGATAGAGGAATGCAAGGCAAACGGCATCGAGCTGCTGTAAGAATGCGTTTATATAGCTAATATTATATCGCCCGCGCCCTTATTATATAAGGAAAACGGGCGGTTTTATTATATGCAGATTTCAAACGGTTACAAAAATGTTACAAAAAGTATTGACAAATGTTACTTTCTGTGATAATATTACCGCGTAAGTTTTACGAAACCCATTAAAGAAAGGATTTGGTTCCAATGAAAAAGGTACTTTCAGTTTTACTTGCACTCGTAATGGCGTTCTCCTGCATGGCTCTTGCTTTTGCTGAGGATGACACCACTCCCGTTGCTGATGACACCACCACTACTACCGCTGCTGCTGAAGAAGAGGACAATGGCGGCCTCATGATCGACAAGGGTTCATTCTTTGATATGACCGCTACCGACATCATTGATGCTCTTATCGCTGTATTCGATACCCATGCCGACTGGTGGGATGCTATCGAAGATATCATCATCCGTCTTATCGACTTCATCAACAACATCGGCATCGGCGCTGCTTCCCAGGCAGACGTTGCAGGCGCTATCAGCGACCTTGAAGCAAAGATTGCTTCTCTTCCCATCGTTGGTGATATCCTTACCACCATCCACAACCTTATCACTTCTCTCAAGCAGAAGATCAAGGATCTCTATGCAGGCAACAAAGAGACCGTCGTCGAAGAGACCGAAGCTGCTGCAACAGCTGACACCGGTTCCTCCTCACTCGGCATCGTAGCATTCGCAGCTGTTTCCGTAGCTGCCGCTGCTGCTTATGTCTGCACCAAGAAAAAGGTTGCGTAAGTAAAACAACAGACAATTTCCGGTCCGCTCAGCGGGCCGGATTTTTTTGCACTTTGTAACAGCGGAATTGCCGAAAACACATCCTGTCATTCTGAGGCGAACGCCGAAGAATCTCATATTCAGAAGCGCTTTTCTTTATACGCTTGTCAATGAGATCCTTCGCTGCGCTCAGGATGACAATGTATTATTATCCCGACTCCCGGTCTTGTCAATTATCACAAAATCGTTTATATAAATGTAATTTTTTTATTTTCTATTCATAAAATATTCAAACGGTTACAAAAAGTTACAAAAAAGATTGACAATTATTACATTTTGTGATAATATTACAGGCGTAGGTTTACAAGATTTTCAATCAGAAAGGATTTGATTCCAATGAAAAAGGTAATTTCAATCGCACTTGCACTTGTAATCGCTCTTTCCTGCGCAGTTATGGCTTTTGCCGAGGCAACCACCAACGTCAACATCAACGGCGAAGGTTATGTATGCCCCGACTGCAACAAGGTTTTCACCGACGCTGCAGAGTATAATGCTCATCTTGATGAGGAAGCTGCTGCGAAGAACGCTCCCGTTCCCTTCTTTGATCTCACCGCTTCCGCTATCGTAGAGAGACTTCTTCACATCTTCCAGACCGAAGCCGGCTGGTGGGATGCAATCGAAGACATCATCATCAAGCTCATCGACCTTGTTGAGAACGGCATCACCGCAGGCACTGCTTCTCAGGCAGACGTTGCAGGCGCAATCAGCGATCTCGAAGCAAAAATCGCCACTCTTCCCATCGTAGGCGATATCCTTACCACCATCCACAACCTTATCACTTCTCTCAAGCAGAAGATCAAGGATCTCTATGCAGGCAACAAAGAGACCGTCGTCGAAGAGACCGAAGCTGCTGCAACAGCTGACACCGGTTCCTCCTCACTCGGCATCGTAGCATTCGCAGCTGTTTCCGTAGCTGCCGCTGCTGCTTATGTCTGCACCAAGAAAAAGGTTGCGTAAGTAAAACAAAACAATAAAGACGGTTCGCTTCGGCGGACCGTTTTTTATTTGCAGTCAGTTATTGAGGAATGCTTTGGGTGGATGATGATGCTCCGCATATCCTGTTGGCGGGCGGATAATATCCGGTCTCGCCTGTCGGCTCGGTCGGCGCTTCTGCCTGCGGCAGAGGTCTCCACCGGAGACCCGCGCCCCTACGTTCTCCGAAATACTATACCTTGTCATTCTGAGGCCAAAGGCCGAAGAATCGCAGATTTGCAAATGGTTTGTCAATGAGATCCTTCGCTGCGCTCAGGATGACAATACAGAACAAATGAAGTGCGGATTTATTTGCGCCATACTTGTTCCCGTTACAAATCCACATATATTCAAAAACCCCCGGCGGAGTTATTCTCCTGCCGGGGTTGTTTTTTTATTCTGATTTTCAATGAGCCGAAGGTTGTTCAGATGATGAAGAGATTTGTTCCGGATAGTAAAGCGAAAGAGAAATAAAAATCGACTCCCGAATAACGGGAGCCGTGATGATTAAAGATTATTCTTTCGGAAGAAGTGAAGTGAAAAAGTTGCGGATTGTCTCAAAAAGATTTTTGAAGAAAGCGATTATTTTCTGGAAAATGTTGAGTTCTTCAGCGGGTTCTTCGCCTTCACCGGGATTTAAAGGCTCGCCTGTAGCCGGATTAAGAGAACCGTTTTTGGCAACAATAAAGGCAATTTCCGCAAGGTTTGTGCCAACGCTGCCTACCTGTTTTTCACCGTTTATCCAGAATTCGCAATTACTGTCAATATGATAACCGGTTTTTTCGGTGAATCTAATCCGGACATGGTACATTATACCTTCAGTGTATTCGTCTGCGTTTTTAACATGAACTACATTGGAATCTTTGTCAAAATAATAGATGCTTTCTATCTCTGCGGTATACTCATCGGGATTTCCGACGGTCAATGACTTGAATTCAACTTTGTCGCCCGCTTTGGGATAAACAAATGTTGCCTCGGCTTTCACAATTTTATTCCCGGCTGCGAATGCGGGAACGGCCATAGCCATGATAAAAACGGCGGAGAGAATAAAAGCCAGAATCTTTTTCATGATTTCTATCTCCTTATATTGTTTTTACAATGTATTTTGGTGATTTTTCTTTATATCACACTGCATCAGCCGGTGATTGAGAACCAGAGATCCTTGAAGAAGTTTACTATCGCGTCGAGGATATTCTTGAATGCGAGGGCAATCTTATCCATTGCGCTGCCGTTTTCGAGGAGCTCGGCGGCGTTCATCGTGTAGGTCTCATAGGAATCGAGATTGCTCTTATCGAGAGTGATTACGCGGAAGCCTCTGTTGGAGTTGTTATATGAATGGAAGGTGATGCCGGGAGTTGAGACGAGGTCGATGCCCTCATAGGGAACGCAGAAGCAGTTGATATGGTCGTGGCCGAAGAACACGGCTTTGACATCGCCCTGCTCTATCATTGCGTCAAGTTCAGCGTAGCCGGGTTCAAAAGCGGTGCTGGGCGGGCAGGGAGCTTCTCCCATCCAGTTGGTTTCGGGATCGAGACCGTCGGGAAGAGTCCAGTATTTTCCTTCGTGGGGGTATGCGCCTTCGGTGCCTTTGTCAACTTCCTTGAGCGCTCTGTAAATCTGAGGGGGAACGATATGCTGGAACGCCATCGAGGGAACGGGCTCGCCGCCGTTTGCCTCTTTGAGCTCATCTGATTTTGCCTTATACCATTCGACCTGCTCGGGCATAACATAGCCGTAGCCGCCGTAGTTATCGTCGGGATTGTAGTTGCCCGAATCGATGCACCAGAGGTTGTAGGCGATTTCGTCGCTGTCTGCGGATGCGAAAATCGGAACATTGTAGGTGCCTGCGTTGGTGGTGGTTTTATTGCCGACTGTCGCTTCGCAGACAACGCCCGCGCAGCCGATATAGCAGGAATAGGTTTCATACTGCTCAATCTGCTCGAGCTTGGTGTAGGGGGTCGTGTCGTCATCGTGGTTGCCGAAGACCGCCGCAACGGGAACGCCGATTTCCTCAAACATATCCATAACGGCTTTCAGCGCGGTTCTGGCAAGGCCCTTGGTGCCGCAGGAGTAGCCCGCGATATTGTCGCCGGTCAGAACGATTAAATCGGGCTTGCTCTCTTCAACGGCTTTTTTGATGGCCGATACCGCGAGATTCGAGAGCATGGCGTCATCCTGAATATCCGCTACCTGAAGAATCGTGAATTTGCCGTCATCATTGAAAGCGAGGTGTGCTCTCTCGGGGCGGGATACGTCCACATCCGAGGCGAAGCAGGGCAGTATAAACGCAAATGTGAATACGAGGCTCATAAACAGAGCAAGAAATTTTTTCATAGAAGAAAATCTCCTTCCTTTTTCATTATATATCAATTATACGCCGTTTGCGGTCAAAATCAAGCGGATTTTACATGAATTTTCGCCGTTTTCAAAAAACGCAGGATAAATATCCTGCGGAAAACAGCGTTTTCGCCTATGGGTGAGGGGCATTATGTAAAGGAGTGATTAAATCGGAAAATCAGATTGATTTCAATGAGATTGTTTCGGCTCTGCGGCACATCGCCTTCGGCTCGAATGCCGACGCGATAAAACTGCTGCTTCATTCGGATTCGCTGACCGGCAGGCAGATAAAGAGGCTCGACACCTTCAATATCGCCTCGATAAAGCAGACGGGCTCGTGCATATCGGAGATAAAATTCTTTGACCGCGCCAAGGCCCTCGAAAAACTCGCTCAGCTCAGCGTTTCCCGGAGCGGCGGGGCAAGCGGCTTCCTCGAGGCGCTCGCAAAGAGCGCGGGGCTCGCGGCGGATGAGGAGAATAACGATGACGGCGAAAACGACTGAATTCGCCCCGTTTTCCCCGAAACAGCTCAAGGCGCTGACCTGGTGGCTGCCCGGGAGCGGGACGGAGCACTTTGACGGAATTATCTGCGACGGCGCGGTGAGGAGCGGCAAAACGCTCTGCCTCTCGGTTTCGTTCATAACCTGGGCGATGTCCCGGTTTGATTCGGCGCAGTTTGCGGTCTGCGGGAAAACCATCGCGTCGGTCAGAAGAAACATTACCGCGCCGGTCCTGCCGATACTCGCCTCGCTCGGCTTTGTCTGTGAAGAAAAGCTCAGCAGAAATCAGGTCGAAATAAGCGCATTCGGCCACAGGAACACCTTTCATCTCTTCGGCGGCAGGGATGAGAGCTCCGCCTCGCTGATTCAGGGAATCACTCTTTCGGGCGTCCTGCTCGACGAGGTCGCCCTGATGCCCCGCTCGTTTGCGTCGCAGGCGGTTGCCAGATGCTCCGCCGAGGGCGCGAAACTCTGGTTCAGCTGCAATCCCGACCACCCGATGCACTGGTTTTATCAAGACTGGATACAGAAGGCGCAGGAGAAAAACTGCCTCTATATCCATTTCACGATGCGCGACAATCCCTCGCTCAGCCCCTCAACAATCGCGAGGTATGAGCGCCTTTATACCGGCGTTTTCAGGGAGAGATTCATCCTCGGCAGATGGGTGGCCGCGCGCGGCTGCGTCTATCCGATGTTTTCGGCCGAGCGCCATGTTGTTCCCCTGCCCGAAGAATTTGAAAAATACTGCGTTTCCTGCGATTACGGAACGGTCAACCCCTCATCTTTCGGGCTTTGGGGGCTCAGCGAAGGCATCTGGTATCGTATCGCGGAATACTATTACGACAGCCGCAGAACGGGCATCCGCCGCACGGACGGAGAGCATTACGAAGCGCTGAAAGAACTCATCGGCGGCAGGGATATCGAATGCGTCATTGTCGATCCCTCGGCCGCGAGCTTCATCGAGCATATAATCAGGCGGGGCGAATACCGCGTTGTCCGCGCGAAAAATGATGTGCTCGACGGGATAAGGCGCGTGCAGGATGCTCTCAGATGCGGCAGAATTCTTTTCGGCGCTCAGTGCAAAGATACCGTCAGGGAGTTCGGACTTTACCGGTGGAATGAGAAATCAGCCGAAGACTCGGTCGTCAAGGAAAACGACCACGCGATGGATGACATCCGCTATTTTGTCTCGGAGATGATTTGCTCGGATTTAAGCGGCGGATTCTGCGCGCTGAGCGTTGAGCGAAAGTGAGGTGAAAGAGATGGGTTTATTCAGAAAAAAGAAGATTGAAAAGCCTCCCGAAACGGATTTCAGGGCGCAGACCGGCAGGCCGTTTCCCGGTATTGCAAGCAGCGTGCCGATGAATTCGGCGGAATGCCGGCTCTATTACGCTCTCAGGGAGGCGGTGCCGGTAATCGACGCGGCGATACTCAAAATCGTCCGTCTGACCGGCGGATTCAGGGCGGTCTGCTCTGGTTCCGCGGCGCAGGAATACCTTGACGGCGTGCTCGCGCGAATACCCGTCGGGGGCAACAGAACCGGAATCCACGCCTTCGCGGATAGCTATCTCGAGCAGCTGCTGACCTGCGGCACCGCACTCGGCGAAATAATCACCGACGCAGACGGTGCGCCCGCCGCCCTCTGGAACGCGCCGCTTGACGGCATTGAATTCAGGCGGGCGAAAAACGGATTTGATATCGATATCTATGCCGATTCGCCCG
>CAMUZD010000078.1 GCA_947165115.1 uncultured Clostridia bacterium | reverse complement strand
CGTCCATCATATTCCTGAGAACCGTCCAGTGCGGGAAGAGATTGAAATTCTGAAAAACGAGGCCGAATATACGGCGGAATTCATTGAGATTCTTTGCATAGACGCATTTGCCGTTTTTCATTTCGGCAGCGTTTTTTCCGTCATAGGTTATTGTGCCCGCGTCTATTGTCTCAAGGAATGTCGAGCAGCGCAGAAGAGTTGATTTGCCCGAGCCCGAGGGGCCGATAATCGAGACAACCTCGCCCTTGTCAACGTGAAGGGAGATATCTTTCAGCACGTGATTGTCGCCGAAGGACTTTTGAATATTTGTCATTTTAAGAATACTCATATCCGCTCCCCCTTACATCTTATAGTAATTCATGCGCTTTTCGACCCTGCCCATGACAAAGCCGACTATCGCGTTGAATACATAGTAGAATACGCCCGCAACGATGAAAGGCACGAAGCTCGTCTGGGAATTCGCAATCTGCTTGCCGATGGTAAACATCTCCTGATAAGAGACCGTGAACGCCATCGACGTATCCTTGACGAGGGTGACTATTTCATTGGTGACGCTCGGCAGAATCCTGCGGATAACCTGAGGCAGAATTATCTTGAAAAACGTCTGAATTCTGCTGTAGCCGAGCACCTGCGCCGCCTCATACTGGCCGACGGGCATCGATTCGATACCGCTGCGGTAAATCTCGGCAAAATACGCCGCGTAGTTTATCGCGAAAGCGATGACGACGGGGATGAGCTTGTTTCTCGAAATGCTTATGCCGAAAAGATAATAGGGGCCGTAGGTAACCGCAATCAGCTGAAGCATGAGCGGAGTGCCGCGCAGCACGGAAATATATGCTTTTGCTATCCACGAAACGATTTTGATTTTGCTGCCGCGCAGAAGGGCGACAATCATTCCGAGAGGAATCGCAAAAAGCAGAGTCAGGAAGAAAATGGCGCAGGTTTTTTCGAGACCGACGGCCATTTTCGTAATTATTGTCATTAAGGTCATATTTTATATCTTCCTTAAACGGGTTATTGAAAATGTTTCAAGCAAAAACCCGAAGGCACATTTCTGCGCCTTCAGGATTCAGGCATTGGGGTATTATTTTATTTGAGGAAAAGAAGGTTGCCGGCATCGATATCTTCATACTTTGCCGCGATTTCGGCGTAGGTGCCGTCTGCAACGATGGCGTCGATTGCGCCTTCAACCTCTGCGCAGAGAGCCTCATCGCCGGAACGGAATGCAATACCATACTGCTCGGCGCCGAGATCCTCGTCGATGATGGCGTAGCCTTCGTGCTCTGCAACATAGCTGTCGGCAACGGGTCTGTCAACGAAAACGGCGTCAACTGCGTTGCCCTCAAGCTCGGTGAAGCATTTGAGGAAGCTGTCGCAGGTTACGACTTCGCTGAAGGTGTCGGCAAGATCCTTGAGATCGTCATTGAGAAGAGATTCGCCCGAGGTGCCGAGCTGAACCGCAACAGCCTTACCCGCAAGGTCTGCAGAGGAAGCGAAGCCGCTGTCCGCCTTGACGAGGAGAACCTGCTCATTGTCGAAATAAGGTCTTGAAAGAACATAGCCCGCATCCTTCATGGAATCGAGGATTGTCATGCCGGACCATACGCAGTCGCATTCATTGGAATCGAGCTGAACGAGCTTCTCATCCCAGTTGACTGCAAACACTTTGAATTCCCAGCCGAGTTTGGCGCAGACCGCTTTACAGACTTCAACGTCAAAGCCGGTGTATTCGCCGTCTTCGCCGAGATAGCTGAACGGGGGATACTCGGGGTCGATGCCCATTGTGAATGTCTTGGCGGGAGCGGTGCCGTCGGTAGCCGTGGTGGTGTTGCCGTCATCGGTCTTTGAGCCGCAGCCGGCGAGACCGAAGGTGAGAGCCGCGATAAGAGTTGCCAGAACGAGTGCAATTATTCTTTTTTTCATAAATAACCCTCCGATTTTAATATTAACTTGCTCTTAAAATTTATCATAACAGAATAATAAAGTCAATAGTTTTGAAATTATCCCTTTATTTTTTCGGGCAAAAATTATATAATGGACTTATAAATTACGGGAGGAAATTCCATGAAAGAAATAAACATAAGAGATATAAAGAAAAGCGCGACTGAGCTCATCAACGACTGCTGGGGGCTCGTGACCGCGGGAAACGAAGAAAAATTCAACTCAATGACCGTCAGCTGGGGCGCGCTCGGCGAAATCTGGAATATGGACGCGGCTTTCATTTTCATCCGCCATTCGAGATACACCTATGAATTCCTTGAAAACGGCGGACTTTTCACGCTCTCATTCTATGATGAAAAATACAAGGGCGCGCTCGGCAGAATTTACGGCTCTAAGAGCGGCAGGGATACCGACAAGACCGCCGAATCGGGCTTCACGCCCGTTTTCACAGACGGCGCCGTAACCTATGCCGAGGCAAAGTATACGCTCGTCTGCAGGGTTGCCGCCTCGCAGGAAATTGAGGCGGCGGGCTTCATCGACCCGTCAATAAACGGAATGTATGCCGGCGGCGATATGCATAAGATGTTTGTCGGCGAAATCTTAAAGGTATATGAAAATGACGCCTGACGACAGAATTCTGACTTCTTTTCTGGCGGAAAAGGCGGAGCAGTGCGCCTCAAATCAGATGATAACCTGCTCGAAATTCCTTGATATGCACGAAAAATCGCTCGCGGCCGGCCTGCGCCTGCCCTACGGAGTGCGGCGCATATTCTACGGAGGATTTGAGGAGGCCGAGCGCAGCATCGCGGTTTTTCTGCCCGAATATATCGAGGCCCGGGATTATGCCGCTCTCTCGGAATTCTTTGAGAATTCTCCCGCCGACTGCCCTGTTTCAATTCTCGAAATCAAAAAGGACAGATTCTCGAAGGAACTTACGCACCGCGATTATCTCGGCGCGCTGATGGGCCTCGGAATCAGCCGCGACACGACCGGCGACATCATGGTTTCAAAGGAAGGTTGCCACATCGCCGTTCTGAAAACAATGGCGGAATATATTGCCGAAAACCTTACCTCCGCGGGCAGAGGCACGCTGAATATAAAGGTCTGCGAGCCGTGGAATATTGAGAATTATTCAAGGAACGAGGGCGTGCCCGATTCGTTTACCGTCTCATCCCCGCGCCTTGACAGCATAGTCAAAAACGGCTTCGGCGTCTCGCGCGAGGCAGCCTGCGAGGCGATTTCGAAGGGGCTGGTCTTTCTCAACGATATCGAATGCGTCAAACCCGATAAGAAAATCGCCGAAGGCGACAAAATTTCCCTGCGCCATAAGGGCAGGATAATAATCTCCGCCCTCCCCGGCAAGAGCAAAAAGGGCAGGGATATAGTCAATATAATAAGATTTACGGTGAAATAGGAGCCGATTTTTCGATTTTTGAATTAACAAATTGTCTGCTGATTTTTTAATTTTTGTTCATACCGGCTTAATATGTGTCGGTTAATATAAAGACGGACTCAGGGAGAGCCGCAACTCCCGAAGTCCAAGCAATACCCCTCCTCAATTCAACCCCATGGTCAGAGCCCTGCTGAAAAGCAGGGCTCCTGATCTTTTTAATAGATTTTTCGGTTTATAAAAATTGCCCTCTCCGCCGCCGGAGAGGGCTTTGCCGCAATTATTCAACCCTATGGAGTATTACTGAACGTAACCGCCGACGGTGAGAAGGAATCCGCCGAACTGGGCGCCGAATTCGGGGCCGCCGTCCATTACGATTCTGCCGTTTTTGGTCGCGTCAAGCATATCGTCTGTGCCGAGGAGGGTGCCGAGAGCGCTCTTGAAGGAATCGAAGCGAAGGGTGAAGAAAGGCATTGCTCTCTTGTATTCGCCTCTGCCGGCCTTGGAGTGGCCTGCCTTGATTCTGATGAACGCCGAAACCTCGGGGTGATCCTGAACCGCGAGAGCATAGACTCTGTCGGGGCTCTTGAGAGTCCAGTCGTGAACCTCTTCGTGGCCCTGTTTATTCAGGGTGCTGATACCGCTGGTAAGCAGATAGAAGAAGCATTTGACCATGAGGCGCTGTGTATCCTCATCCTCGGGAGCCTCTTTCGCGGTAAGGAGCGAGCTCATCTTGAGCAGCACCATCATGAAGGAAAGAAATACGCCGGGTTTCTTTGCGATTCCGTGCATTTTCGGAAGAGTCTTGGGACCGATTGTGCCCTTGAAGAAGGCGTTCATCTGCTCCACGCTCTTGAATTCAAGCTCAATATCCGTATGCTCTTTGTCGCTGACCTTGTCGGCGTGGACTACCCATTCGCCCGAATTGATGACAAAATGCGTGGCATACTTGCCGTCGGGAGCGTCGGGATCATCCGCGCTTATCTGAATGACAGCGTGGGTATTCGCAAACTTCTTGGCGAGGTCGGGAACATCCGTCGCAATCGTTTTCATCAGAGGAAGAGCGCCGCAGAGAAACAGTTTATTGGTAAACATATCGTCTCTTGAAGCCATATAAATCATCCTTTCGTGTCGGGATTACGAGATATCAATATTCGTCGTCCCAGTCGTTATCTTCTTCGAAGTCTTTCTTCATAACCTCACGGACAGAGGCGATAATGCCGTTGGCATCGATGCCCGCGTCTGCCATGATGTCTTCCTGAAGGCCGATCATTGCGAAGGATTCGTGGCCGAGCATCTTGAATGCGCAGGCCTTGCCGCTCTCGACGACGACTTCGGAAACTGCCGAGCCGAGACCGCCGGTGGTGAGGTGATCCTCAACCGTGATGATTCTTCTGGTTTCAAGAACTGCCTTGAGAATAGCTTCCTTATCGATGGGTTTGATTGTATGCATATTGAGAACTCTGACGCTCAGACCGTCCGCATTCTTGAGGAATTCGGCCGCCTTCTTGGCCTGCGCAACGCAGGAGCCGCAGGCGATGACGGTGATGTCGGTGCCCTCGTTGATTGTAACAGCCTTGCCGACCTCGAAGCCGTAATCCATATTATCATAGAGAACGAGGTCGAAGCCGCGGTTGATTCTGATATAGAACGGGCCTTCGGTGTTGTAAGCCGCGTTTACTGCGTTTGCCGTCTCAAAACCGTCTGCGGGGCAGATAACGGTGAGATTCGGGAGGGATCTTGTGATTGCAAGGTCCGCGATGGCGTGGTGGGTGGAGCCCGCCTGGCCGAAGGAAGTGCCCGAATGGGTGGCAACGATTTTAACATTTGCTTTCTGATAGCAGATGTCGGTATGAAGCTGGTCGCATGCTCTCATTGAGCAGAATGCGGAGAAGCCCGAAACGAAGGGGATGATGCCGGCTTTTGCCATACCTGCGGCAACGCCCATCATATCCTGCTCCGCTATACCTACATTGATGACTCTCTCGGGACAAACCTTGAGAACATCGCCGAGTTTGGTTGATTTTGCAAGGTCGGCTGTGATGGCGACAACCTTGGGGTCATTGAGCATAATATCCGCTATTGCCTTGCCGTATATTTCGGCTGTTGCAACTTCGGTCTGGTCTATTGCGTTATATACAAATCCGCCTGCCATATTATTCAGCCTCCTTTTCTGCGCGCGCTACACGCTCGGCATAATAAGCGTCAAGTTCTGCATTGTATTTCTCGAAAGTGGGATCGTCGATTGCCATGTAGTGAGTATGGTAATCGCCCTGAACGCTGGTAAGGCCTGCGCCCTTGAGCGTATCCATGATGATGCAGGTCGGAGCCTGAGCCTCTTTTGAGCGCTCGATTGCGGCGTCGATTGCATCGCAGAGCTCTTTGATATTATTGCCGTCAACGGTTACGGTGTTGAAGCCGAATGCGACGAATTTATCTGCGAGCGGCTCGAGAGCCATGACGTCTTCGGTGTTGCCGTCGATCATATTGTGGTTTCTGTCAACAAAAACGATGCAGTTGGAAAGCTTATAATGATTCATTGTCATGAATGCTTCCCAGTTTGAGCCCTCGTCAAGTTCGCCGTCGCCGGTGACTATATAAGTAAGGTAGGATTTGCCGAGAATTCTTGCGGCGAGAGCGGTGCCTGCCGCTATTGACGCGCCGTGGCCGAGTGAGCCGGTGGAAGCGTCAACGCCTACGACCTTGTTTGAGTCGAGGTGCATACCCATCTTCGAGCCGGAGAGGTTGAAGGTCTTGAGCATTTCGGGATCGTTGAAGCCCTTGTCACAGAGCACGGGAGCGTAGGCAATGGCTGCATGACCTTTTGAAAGGATGAATCTGTCTCTGTCTTCCCACTTGGGATCGTCAACCTTGATGTTGAGATACTTGTAATAGAGAACAGTGAGAAGATCGAGCACGGACATACCGCCGCCGAGGTGGCCGCTGCCCGCCCAGACCGTAGTCTGAAGGGTCAGGTGGCGAAGGTCATTGACCTTTTTTTCGAGGTCAAGCCATTCCTGTTTTGATAAAGCCATAATTATTCCTCCTTAAATAATTACAAATTACAGTTCGGGGTGATTCTTCTTGACTGCGTGGAAGGCATCCTCGGCGATTTCGATGGATTCCTTGATATCCTCGTCGGTCAGAGAAGCGTTGATGAAGTGGTTATGGTGCGAAGCGAGGAAGAGGCCTCTGTTTACGCATTCCGCAATCCACTCCTGATGAAGCATCATGCTGTCATCGTTTGCGATTCTGAGATAGAAGAGAGCGGGGGCGCCGGAAACGACAAGATCGAAGCCGTTTGCTTTACCTGCCTCTTTGAAGCCGTCGGTAAGTTTCGTGCCGAGTTCCTTGAAGAGCTTCGGAGCGTCGAGTTTCTTGAGCTTGTTGACGCAGGCGATACACGCCGCGAAGGGAACGGAGCTCATCCAGTATGAACCGGTGTAGGAGAGGCTCGAAGCCGCGCTCATAAGGAATTCCTTACCCATGAAGCAGCTCATATTATAGCCGTTTGCAAGGGCCTTGCAGAAGCAGAGAATATCCGCTTCAAATCCGAAATAATGGTCGGAGCCCTGAATATCAAGGCGGAATCCGGCGCGGACATCGTCAACAATAAGAACGATTCCTTCATCTGTACAGATCTTTCTGATTGCCTGCCAGAAGCCCTCTTTGGGGAATTTGTTGTCATAGAAGTTGCCGTGGTCGTAGGGCTGAGCGATGAGAGCGGCGATTTCGCCCTTGTTCTCTTCGCAGACCTTCTTGAAGCCCTCGATATCATCCCAGTTTACATATATATTGTTTTCAACATCGCCGGGAACGATGCCGGGATAGTCAATCTTCTGAACGAAGGGGGAGGTGCCGTGATAGAAACCGTTGAAGAATATCAGCTTCTTGCGGTGGGTATGAGCTCTCGCGGTGAGGATGGCGCCCATTGTCGCGTCGTTACCGTTCTTTGCGAAGAACGCCCAGTCGGGGCTCTTGACCGTATCGACAAGCAGCTCCGCGCACTCGACCATGATTTTTCCGGGGGAGGTGGTGCAGTTGCCGATG
>CAMUZD010000077.1 GCA_947165115.1 uncultured Clostridia bacterium | reverse complement strand
AAATAAGCTCCACAACGGCGGTGGAAGACAGCGTGTTGCCGCCGAAATAAATCTGCGGAGTATCCTTGCAGGTAAGATTGTAATTCGATGATCTGATGAATTCAATAGCCGCTCTCGCGCCGAGATATGAGCCGCCGATTCCGAGAACAATAAGAACCTGAGAATCGCTTCTGATTTTTTCTGCACACTTCTTGATTCTCGCGAATTCTTCTTTATCGTAATTCACGGGCAGATCTATCCAGCCGAGATAATCGTTGCCGGCACCCGTGCCGTTTCTGAGGGCGGAATCCGCCGCGGTGATCTCGCTCTGAATTGACGCAAGTTTATTTTCATCGGCAAAGCCGCCGCAATAATTGAAATTAACTGAAAGGGACATATTTACCATCTCCGGGTTATATAGTTATTTTTATTTTAACCTATATATAGATTTATTTCAAGTATTTTATCTTTAATTATGCCATTTTCGGTTTATTGCCCTAAAATAATCAAAAACGTCTGCCGTTTTCGTGTTTTTGTTACCCAAATGACCTGCAGAAAACAATTCTGCAAACGCACAGCAGGCTTTATCTGTTATTGACTTTGTATTTTACGTATATTATACTTTGATTGTAACAATAACTTATTTGACCGGCCTTAACGAAAGGTGGTTTTACTTATGGCAAAAATCATTATGACCAAGCCCTCCGGCAGTGGCATCGCGCTGGGAGGAATCGGCGCGGGAAGCGTTGAACTCCTGCCGGACGGCGAATTTCACTATTGGCAGATTGCCAATCCGCCCAGAATGACCGAAGTTTGCTGGGAGAACAAAGCTGACGACGGCGAGAGCCATACAGGCGCGCTGTCATTCTGGATCCGCACGGAAAAAGCGGGACATAACCCCGTTGTGCGTAAACTCGGAATGAGAACCGAACCGGACGATTTTACTTACAGATTGTTTCCGTGGAACAAGCCAGTAGAAAGAATCTGCTTTGACGGGCGCTTTCCGGTATGCGAACTTCAATACGAGGATAAAGCCCTGCCCTGCCGGCTGACGGGACGGGCAGTTGCTCCGTTCGTGCCTCATAAGACTGACATTGCAGCCACTCCGGGATTCTATATGGATTTTGAAATTGAAAACGCCGATACAGAACTGCTGACGGTGAGCCTGCTCGGGACGCTTGTTCCGGAATTCTGCAACGACGGTGGCTGTCGGAACACACTTTACAAGGATTCAGACAATGTAAGTATCAATATTCAGCCCGTTCAACAGACCGATGCACCGAATTGCGGCGAAGTGTGCCTCGATATAGGTGGAGACGGCGAAAAAAGCTATATTACTGCCGAATACCGTCGCTATATAAGAGAATACATCTATGACTGCGGGAATTTCGGCGTCAGCCAGGAATCTGTCCTTTTTGGTTTCCGCGAAACAGGCAGCCTCACAAACAGTGAAGCGGGTTCAACGCCGCCCGACATTCCCGAAAACATTGAGACTCTTTCCGATGACGAGATTGCAGAAATGTTTAATGAGTATATCAAATATCCGTTTGCGGAATCAATTCTGCGCCGCATCCGCGATGTAAAGCCAACGTTTCCGGAGAATATCAAAGAGCAAGCTTCGTTCCTCGCCGGTATGAGAGAGCAGGAGCGCCTTCTCAAGACCGAAGAATTCGGTGCATGCGCTCTTTGCAGCAAAGTGAAGCTTGCTCCCGGCGAGAAAAAGACTGTTCGTTTTATACTGACCTGGTATTTTCCGAACCATTTCTCAAAAGACGGACGGCGGCTAGGGCATTATTATGAAACCCTTTTTTCAGGTGCAGCCGAGGCAAACGCCTTTCTGCGTGATAATCGCTCGGATATATTTGATAAAGCAGTTGCTTTCTCAAAACTGCTCTATAATACCGATCTTCCGGAAGTTTATCCTGACTGCTGGAGCGGGCATCTGAGCACGATTGTCAAATGCTCCTGGTATCTTAAAGACGGCAAATTCGGCCTTTGGGAGGGCCAGGGTTTCTGCGGATTCCATACAACGGATATCACCTACCATGCGTCATTCGGCCTGCTCGCTCTTTTCCCGGAGCTTCAGCTCGGGCAGATGCGGATGGGCGCCGCTTTCCAGCGCGAGGACGGGCGCGTGCATCACTTTTTCACTCCGGATCTTGAGCATGTTGACAACGGCTTTGACCGCGTGGATATGAACAATCAATTCGTGCTTATGGTCCTTCGCGACTATATCTATACGGGGGATACCGGGTATCTTAAAGATATGTGGCCGCATGTTATACGCGCGATGGATTCCATAGGCTCTCTTGATACAGACGGAGACGGACTCCCCGACCGCGACACAAAGCGGAACACCTATGATGCCTGGAATTTTGCGGGAACGCCTGTTTATATCTCAATTCTGTGGCTCGCGGCGCTGAAGGCCGGCATCTGCATTGCGGAAGAAATTGATGATACCGCCCGCACCGGAGATTGGAAACAGTTGCTTGATAAAGGCCTTGATTCTCTCGAGAAAAGACTCTGGAACGGAGAATACTATGACCTCTGGCTCTCCGGAGAGGAAAAGGATGAGACCCTTATGACCGATCAGCTCGACGGAGAATGGTTCCTGCGCGCATCTGGAATCGGAGGGAATCTGAGCGATGAACGTATAAGAACTGTTCTGAGAGCTGTTTTTGAACGCAATTTTGCTCCCGACAGCGGACTTATAAACGCCTTCTGCCCCGAAGGAAGGCGCACCTCACTGTTTTCTCACAAAAACTGCCAGGCTCTGGCCAATTGGACGGGAATCGGTTATGTAACAGCTTCGCTGTGTCTGAGCGCGGGTATGCGAGACGAGGCTGACGCTATTATAACCGCCATTCGCGACAACCAGTCAAGATTCGGCGCGCTTTGGGATCACTGGGAATGCGGTCATCACTATACCCGCCCGATGTCGAGCTGGACTACGCTGACCGCCGCGCTCGGTCTCGCCATAGACAGCGCTAGGCGCATCATACGGCTGAACCCCATCGCCGATAACATCACTCTGCCTCTGTGTCTGCCCGGATTTCTCGGCACCGCAGAGGTCAGAAACGGATTGGTTAATATCCTCGTTTCCGAAGGCAGTCTTGACGGCTGGACGGTAGTTACCGGAGAAAAAGCCGAGTAATTATACTTTCATTTTCCACTTAGATATAATGAGAAAAGCCCGCAGTAATCTGCGGGCTGATTTATTATTCGGTTATAAATGCTTACGCTCTGGAAGCGATGAGCTGCATAATCCACTGGAAGATTGTGCCGAAAGAGAGCTGGAATACGGTCTTGAGGACTTTGCCCAGATCAACATTCTTCATCATCTCGCCGAAGCTGTTGTCATTCCAGAATTTTGCCCAATCAAGAGCCTTGATTCTGTCCCAAAGGCTGCCGCTCTGAGGAGCATCCACAGGCTTGGTTGTGATAATGTAGGCACCCTTCGAATAATTTGAAGCAGTTACTTTGATATAATATGTGCCTGCTCCCTGCTCTGCGAGATTGAATTCGAAGGTCTTATCAAATGTTACAACGCCTGAGCCGAGGGATTCAAAACTGCCGTTAAGTATTTCAACATTCCACGAACCTGCAGGATCGTTTCTCTTATCGGTAGTGGTGGTGTCGGCTGCAAAAACAAGCGCAATATTCTTATCGGTATCGGTTGTTATGATTTTGAACATATCGACATCGCCTGAGTAGGAGATGTTGCCGAATCTTCTGGAGCCTGCGGTGAATGAATTGGCATATTCCTTGGAATCATTGGGCTCATACTCGTTCTCCACGTTTGAGCGGACATGAGCTTTGACAGTATATGCGCCTGTACCTGTAACTTTGATATAATAGGTATATGCTTTGGTGCCGATATCGGCGCTCATTTCTATAGTGTCGGTAGTGCTGTTTGTAATCTCGGCGATTCTCTTTTCACCGCCGCCGGTATTCTGGACGGTAACTACCTCAGCCTTGATTGTGCCGGCAGTCTTGGCAACCTTCTTGAGCTCGATAAATGCATAGCCCTGCTTGCCCTGGAATGAATAATAGTCAACATCGCCCGATGAAACAGCGCCGTAATATTCCTTGGAATTGCCGGATGCATCAAGAGTGATGGGGGTAGAGCTGGCAAGGTCATTGTTGGTCTCAACTTCTGCATAGGGATAAACACTGTTGGTAACTTCGAGAGTATAGCTGCCTGAGCCGGTAACAGTGGAGTTGGCTTTTAAGGTAATGTAATACTCTGCATCGGCAATAATATCGAATTCATTTGAATCGGTAGAACTGCCGGAAGCCACAAAGGCTGTAAGCTCTTTGCCGGATGCATCCGCAATGCTGACAGCGTAGTCATCGCTGCCCTTTGCGCTGACATTAAGAGTTCCGATACCGCTCTTGGGTGATTTGAACTTGAAAACATCGACATCGTTGACATCCGAAACGGAGCCGGTGGCTGTGCCTTCAATATCGAAAAGAGTAGCGGTTGCGTTGGTGTCATTCGGCTCAGTTTCAGCTGCGACCGGATCATCGGCAAAGCAGACGGTGAAAATGCTGAAAACAAGAACGCAGGCAAGTAATGCCGATAAAAGTGCTTTTGCTTTTTTCATAGTTTTTGTCCTCCCGTAAATTGAATTTACTTTGTAATTATATCACAGATATAAAAATATTTCAAACAGTATAAATAAACTGTTTTTTAACAATTATTGAACTTGGGCGGAATCGATCATCCAGTCGAATGAATCGGTGTTGAGTATTCTGCCGCAGTAATCGCATTTTGTCGTCTTATTGATATTGACGGGCGCTCCGCAATAGGGGCAGTTCTGAGCGGAAATTCCGCTGAGCTGAGGAGAAACCCTGCCGGATTCTCTTTTGAGCTTCACGAGAACGGTTGAAAACTGCTCATCGGCATCGCCTTTTATTCTCTGATGAGTCTTGATATCGGCGATATACTCAACCGCGCGGACCCTGACATCGGCAAATATATAATCGAAGCCGTCCGCCTGCTCAAAGCCTTTGAGGTCAACGCCGAGTACGGTGATGCGCTCCGTATAGAGCACCCTGCCCTTTTTGGCGAGTGCTGCGGATTCTTCGCTGAGCGAATTATAGAAAGCTTGCGTAAGATACGGTTCCATCTCCTCAAGCTTACCGTCGCTCGAAGTTGTTTTGAGGCGGCGGTAGATATTTGAGAGCTTCGAAGAGAATTTTGCAGAGTCAAACGCTTTATCAAGTTTTGAAAATTCGGAAACAGGTTTCATCTCAAATCTCCGTATTATCAATCATAGTATCTGAATCTGAATGAAATGAGCGCGATAAACGCAGCGGCTATATAATAGAAAAATTTCAAAAACGGCTTCATTTTCCGGCCCGCCGTGTCGGTGGCTTCATTCCATGTATCGACAACGGTTGTGGTGGTATTGTCGGCAGGAACGAACTTATCGTTTTCTTTATCATAGGTCAGATACTGCGGATATTTCTCATCCGAATAGATATCGAAATTGTCTCTGGTGAGAATGCTGTGAAGAATCTCTTCATCGCCTTCAATATAAAATTCATCATGAATTATATTGCTGACGAACCAGGTCGTGTCGCGTAGGATTGAGGTTGAGGCGTCTATTCTCTTATCGGGAGAAATATATTTTCCGTTACCTTGCTCTTCTCTCGCCTTGATATATTTCTCATTGAAAGTTTCGTCAATCTTGCAGGCGGTGGCACCGAAGGAGGCGTCTCTGACGGTGCAGAAGCCGTCGCCGAGATCTTTGCCGCGCTCGGAAACAGGCCACATCGGCATACCGTACTTCACTATATTATAGACCTTTGTTCCGCGTTGCTGAGCTTCTTTGATTATAGCGATGTTGCGAACGCCTACGGTATTATGGAAATGCTCAATTTTCTCAATGAGCCCGGCGTATTCTTCTTCATATCCGCCGAAGATAAGTTTCATAGCATCATCATAGTATTCGTTGCTGACCATTGCCCAGAAGCCCGGGAAGGTGGCCAGCGTTTCGCGCATAGTCCTGGGAATGATATCCTCATAAATCTTGCCGTAAGCATTATTGACGGCGAACAGCGCAACATCAAGCCCGTAGAGATTGCTCAAATCGGTGATTATTTCCCTGAGAACCGCATCGGTAAGGGTGAAAAGGCCGCCGACATCGTAATTAAGACCGAATTCGGTGTTATAAAGAAAAAGCTCAACGCTGTCGGCATCGAGCTTGATTTTGCCCGAAAAAACTTCGCCTATCGGGTCAATTCCTCTCGCGGCCGACGCATAGAATATAACTCTCTTGAGATTGGGATCCTTATACTTTTCCATATAGGCGAGAGCAAGATTGGCCCCGTGGCATCTGCCGGCAATCGCATATTGGGTGTGGCCCGTAACCTGCTGAACATATCCGATATACTCGCGCAGAAGCTCCATATTATCAAACGGATCAAGACGCCAGTCATAGTGGTATTCCCATTGATTAGGATCATATGAGCCGCTCATAATATATCTTCTGTATGCCGAATTGTAGTCCGCCTCGTAATCGGCGAGGGTATCGTTTATCGGCATTCCGTCAGGACCGAGCTTCAGGTCTTTGAAAAGATCACAGATTATCTCATAAAGCTTATCGTCGAAATCGGACCAATTCTGAGTCAGAACGGCGTTTATGAGAATATCTTTATTCTCGGTGACATAATTAAGAATCATATCCGAATCCTTGACAACGGGATAAATCCAGTTGTCGTGATTGTCGGGATCCGTGCCTCTGAGATAAATAGGGCATCCGTAACCCGCAATATAAATCAGCGGCAGCTCATAATCGAGCGCGCCCGCGCTGATACCCGTCGCGGCAACAGAGAAAAGCAAAACCGGTATCAGCAGAACAGAAATCAATTTTTTCATATACAAACTCCGTTTTGCTCAGTAAAGTGCAAATTATTTGCCGAGAACCGCCTTTACGACTTCCGCATCGGTCTCAACATGCTCGAAGAAGAACTTCTCTCTCTCCTCGTGGTTGATGACGGTAACGGGCTTAATCTGATTGAGAACAACGCCCTTATCGGCAAGGAATTTATTATAATCAACATAGGTCTTGGGCTTGAGGAAAAGAACCTCGGGTTTATTGAGCATGCCCCAGCGTCTGTATTTATAATACTTCTCGTTGATTTCATCAAACTGATGATCCATAGTCTCGATAAACTTCTGCCTGCCTTCTTCATCAAGAGCGCCGTCTTTGAGCTCGATAAGCAGAGTATAGCGCGGCGGCTTGGTGGTGAAATCGGGATAGAAGGAGAAGCCGTTGAATTCAACGCCCATTTCCTTGGCGCAATTGTTGATTGCGGCATTAACCATATCAACTGTGGTCTTCTCATTGGCAACGTTCATCATGAGGTTGCGTCTGTAAAGGAATTCACACTCGGGAGTGTTGTTATACATTCTTGTGATGTGAACAACATC